>CAZOYZ010000087.1:0-14327 GCA_964584045.1 uncultured Prolixibacteraceae bacterium
TCTGACCGGCTGATCCGATTTCACATCCCGTGGCAGAAGACGATCAATTTCACTTTTCAACATCGCAGCATCAGTCACGAACAGACCAATCCCGTTTTTCCCGCTGATTTGTTTTTCCGGCTGTTTACCGGATGCCATTTCGCCTGCCGACACCCCAAACATTTCTTTTACGGCCGCATCAAGCAGCGGATCATTGCTTCCCGCCCGGTCACTGGCTTCGGGCAGCTGACCCACAGCAACCACAATTCCCCCTTCACGGAAAAACGCCAGAGCCTGCCGGATCGTGGACCAATGCACCGCTTTCATGGCTGGTAAAACAAGAGCCTTAAAATCCATGTCTGAAACATGAAGCGCTTTCGCCTTGATCTTAGCCCGCATGAGCGATTGGTCGTCCATAAAAATAAAGTCGTGGCCGTTATTGAACAATTCCGTTCCCGAATCAAATGCCATCTGAGTCGCTTCATCTCCGCCCATTTTCGCCTGCACGGGACTCACCGGGTACATGACGGCCACAGGAGCCTGTAAAACACCCTGGCTCAATAAATACGACAACCGTTCAAAGTATTTCAGAAACACACCCATATGATCCCAGTAAGGCATCCGGAAATGATAACAGGGAGGAGCCCATTCCCAGTAACTTCCATGAGTGGTATAATACAAACCATGTAAATTCAGCAGATTACAGCCATACAGGTAATTTTCACATGTCGCAAAAAACAGCCTTTCAGGCGTTGCTCCCCAACCCAGGCTATGGTATCCTTCCAGCCATACCCGGGGACGCTTGTAAAGGGCAGCAATGGAACTCGAAACCTTGCCTTTGATCAGATCAGCATGACCACCCGGCGTATCATGTCCCGGGGCCGTGTACCACCGCTGAGCCCTGAAGTTGTCCCCGTACATGCCCGGTTCCCTGCCTCGTCCTTCAGGATCGCACCCGTAGATCATCCCACGTGACCAGTGCCAGTCGAAGATGGGTTTAAAATAGCGTTCTTCCGTAAGCTGAACCTTCACATCCAGGAAGTCCAGCCTGCCTTTTGCGGTCAGGTCGCCCATCCCGGTAAACATGGACGGCAGTAACTCAAAAACGTCGTATCCTTTTTGCTTCTTAAATACCTCACCAAAATCATCCGTCCAGATCCGGTCACCGACACCAAACATCAACTCATCCTGAAAAAAATAATTCAACCCCTCAGACGATTTACTTTCTGAGCGTTCCACAAATGGCTGAAAAAACTTTTCAATCACCGTTTTTCCGGATCGGGGATGCATCGGATTTAACGTGCCGGGCTGTCGTTCCGCGGTATAAACCCATACCTGCCATTCTCCTTCGCCGGGTTCCCACCGGAGCGTGGAATTCTTCAGAAAGGACGCCAGGTCCCTTCCGCGACCGGTTATCTTTCCGCTTTTTGCCGGATAGGCCCACACACCGATCGTTTTATCCGAAACCTGCAAGGCAACGGGAGAACCTCCCCTGCTTTCGACGACGGTGTCTGCCAGCAGTTCCTGTCCCTGTATCTCTGAAATGGTATAGATAATCCGGTTAAACAGATTATCCTTTTTTGGCCAGTCAATCGTATAGCCGCTTAACCCAATGCCCATACCGCGTTTGTGGCATTGGTCGGCGGCAAATTTCCAGTAATCCCACCATTCATCCGAAAATACCTGAGGATCATCCATGTAAGTCCGCCATGGTGACGTATCACTGTGAATATAATTCACCTGCATTCCCGGGATTCCTTTTTGATGCAATTCTTCGATTTGCCAGAGCAACCTGTCTTTATCCAGTTTATCACCACTCCACCACCAGAAAGGTACCTCTCCATACCCTGCGGGCGGATCCTGGAACCCGGGAAGAACATCCAATGCCGCATCCCGTGAAGGAAAACCCAACGCACCGCCGGGCGGAGATGAAAGGTTGTCCGGATCGCTGAACCGGATGTTTGCTTTTTGGATGCCGGTTGACGATTTCTCCTGCGCATGTGTGGCAAAAAGCGTTCCCAGCAAGACCACGCATAAAAGACCTTGTCTGATCATTTCCATTACAATATTTTGATTCCTTTGAAATTCGGACGTGAGCGTCTAAATGGCTTATAAACGCTCACGTATATGTCGTAAAGGTAATCAAATATCGCACGAAGATGTTTTTAATTGAAGTAAAAGCTAATTGAAATCGTAAACAAACGAATCAAACACGGCGGTTCCGCCTTTTTCCAGCTCATTAAAACTGTACAAACCAATTCTTGGACCTTTCCAGTGACCATACAAAACCTGAAATTTATCTCCTGTCTGTACAAATTTTTTGTTGTCAATACTGTAGCTGAATTGATCCTGGTTTGGTTCGGCGGCAATGTAAACTTTCAGCCAGACTTGCGCGGTTGAAAGTTTGCTTTCACTCTGGCTGCCATTCACCTCAGTAAATAAATACAGGTTCCCGTTCCGTTTTTTTAAGCCCACAAGAGCATAACTGTTTCCCATGACACACAGTCCGGCCTTCTGCCCGTCTTTCATCAGCCTTCCGTCGAGTACAACCGTCGCTTCGCCACCGTACCCCATTATTTTCTGAGTGAGCGTATTTTTAGCATTCAGGAAGTGAGTGGCATGAAGGGCATGCAAACAGAATTTCCCGGCCTTTTCGTTCATTGACCAGGCTTCATTGACCGGATTATGGTTCCAGGCCCATTGAAGTCCGGGTTTGCCTGCGTTAAAATCATCCGACGACTGAGGTTTTGTGACGGATGTATTGGCAACAGGATTTCTCCAGGTGTAAACAGGTTCGCCAATGCCGTTACGGTCGATGTCAGTCCCGATCACCGGCCAGTCCTCCTTCCACCATGCCGGCTGAAGGTGAACAACTCTTCCCAGCGGGGGAAACAACTGAAAATGCAGGAACCACCATTCACCGTCCGGCGTATCGACCAATGCACCCTGATGAGGCCCGTTAATCCTGGTTGAACCGGTCTCGAGAACGACTTTTTTCTCGTAAGGGCCATAAATATTTTTTGAACGCAGGATCGTTTGCCAGCCTTCTCCGACTCCCCCTTCCGGCAGGCTGATATAGTAATAACCATTCCGCTTGTGTAACTTGGGACCCTCGGCCACAGCACCTGTATAAACCGTAAAGCCGTCATCCATCAGCTTTTTACCATCAGGACTCAATTTATGGATGATAATGGGGCCGGCCCCCCAAATGCTCCGGGCCAGATAACCTTGCCCATTGTCGTCCCAGAACGGACAGGGATCTTCCCATTTGGGGACTTTGGCCACCTGGGTCAGCGGTTCCCACGGCCCTTCCGGGTTCTCTGCCGTGGTCATGAACAGTCCCTCATCGGGGGTGCAGAAATAAACCCAAAACTTATTGTCATGGTAACGAATCGAAGGTGCCCAGCTTCCGCCCGCATACCTTTCGTTGGTATCAAATTGGGGACTGAATTTAAATTCGTGATAAATCTGCCCGATGATGGTCCAGTTGACCAGGTCCTTTGAATGAAGAACAGGCATGCCCATAAAATGAAATTCGGAACAAACCATGTAATAGTCGTCTCCAACCCTGATCGCATCGGGATCGGAATAATCAGCGTTCAGCACCGGATTAATATAGGTGCCGTTCCCCTGGTCACCCCAGGAAACCGGGGTTTGCTGACAATATACAGAAAGGCTTATTGCTGCAAAAAAAAGCAAAAAGCAAAAAAAGCGGTGATCATGAAAGATTCTTGAGTTCATCGTTGATTATTGTTTTATTTTTATTCATCCCCTTCATTTTTTCTGATCGCTTTAGCGGCGTCGATCATGGCAAGAAAACTGTCAACAGGGATGTAGTCGGGAATCGAATTCCCGGAACCCAATCCGTAACCTTTTGCCATGCTCCGGTAATGTGTCCCCTTTTCAGTAACTGTATGAAATACCGTTTCAGGTGTCTCCAGCACCAGCAGATTCAAATCGAAGCCTCCGAACAGTCCGATCCGGTCATTGTATTTCTCAATCCAGACATCAAAAGGGGCGATCTGATCTTCGTTGGAGTGTTTGGCATCAATGCCTAGCTCGATGATATCGTCCATCAACGGGAAGATATTCCCGCATGAATGGAGCAAAAACTTTTTACCTGACCGATGTACCAGTCCGATTACACGTTTGTACTGCGGAAGGATATACTCACGGATGATATCCGGTTCAAGCAAGGTAGACGTTTTATGTCCCAGGTCATCTCCCATTCTGAAAAAGACAAATAAATCAGCATATCGTTCGATAACTCCTCTCCATAGTCTTTCCCAAAGATCACCAATCCGCGAAAAAAGATCGGCAAACAAATCAGGGTCCATGCATTGCATGACGCATAAGTTTTCGTATCCGACCAAATCCTGACTTGCTTCAAAAATACCATAGCCGCAACCTCCGTACGCTTTCATCCCGGCAGGCAAGGTTTTCCGGATCGCTTCAAAATGAGGAGTATATTTCTTCCAAAATATTTCAGGAATGTTTTCCCAGGGGTATTTTTCAAAATCTCCCCTGGTCTGGATCGGACCTGCCATGCCTCCCATAATTGCCCCATGTCCAGGCAGAATGTCGCATATTGCCGCTTCAAAATCGAAAGCGTCGTAGGTCATATGTTTCCAGAATCCGATCACTTTCCGGTAGTACTCCTCCAATTCAACGGGTGTCAGCCCATCGGATGAAATCTCCTCGCCCAGTACCTTCGAAATAAACGGAGCGTCAATATGATGTTCATATAAAGGTAACCGGCCAGGTTTCTCATTATTCAAAACCTGAAGCAGATTCCCGTAATTCGGTTCAAACCTGGTTTTTTCCATTTTATCATTCGTTTTATTTAACCAATCTATTCAAAAAGTTGGTCCTGTCCGGGCTATGGCCTATTCACAGGACATCACCGTAACATCTCCCTGTTCATCAAGTCGTTGCCGGTCATTTTGATTTCAATTTTAGTTCCTTTTTTGCAGTTAACGACACAGGGAACACCAGGAAGAAGGTCAAAACAATTATCAGAGATATCTGATTCTCCATCAAGGTCCAGGCAAAGCCCCCAAACATAGACCGGAGACACAAGAGTAATTTTATTGTCGCTTTGCCGGATTGACACCTGAGGTTTTGGCAATTTAAGGTCTTTAAATTTCGTGAGAAACAACCGATGCTGAGCGATCGTTGTTTCCTTGTCTTTCAATAAAGCGAACGCTCCGTGGTCCTTAATACCTGCTTTTTCAAAAGCGCTCTTTTCAAAAGAAGCAATCACCGTTGATGAATTCGGGGGTAAGGAGACTTTTTTGTACTCGCGAACAGGATAATTTCCGTTTATCCCGAACAGTCCATACTCAAGGTAACCATTCCATGATCCCTGCCTGTCATTGATCCCGTAAATATTCACATTCGTACCTTCTTCTGCCACGACCACACTGATTTGTTCAAAAGCCCTTCTTACCGGGTGATATGCAAGCTTTTTCCGGAGATAATAATCGACAATGGTCCAGCCGTGCGTAACCGGCCATGAATCATTGTACATCCAGAATATAGCGCATGAACTGCTGTACATCCTTCTGTGATAATTATGAATATACTCCGACAATCCTTCCGACTGAAGCAATGCACTGGCAAAAACATAATCATCAAAACTCATTTTGGTATAGTCTTTACCAAGCCAGTCCTCCACAAACCGGTAAGTAATACCCTTTTTGTCATTCCAAAAATTCACCAGGTTATCATGTAAATCCCATGAAAAAGAGCGAACAAACTGTTCGCCGTCAGGCAAAAACTGGCGCAGGGTAGCCGGCGAACTGGCTCCCAGCACGCCGCCTTCGTTCGGGAAACGATCCACATAATTTCGATACGCCCACATGTTGGTACCGTCCTGATTCAATGAAACTCCCCAAGGATGCTGATCACCTGTGACGGAGCTCTGCGGAGGCTCGTGATTTTCCGAATACGGAGAACTGGGCCAATAAAAACGATAAGGATCTTCTTCTTTCATAATAACAGGGAGCAAATGGTGATAAACGACATAATCCGGGATCACCTTTCCCATGTCTTTATAACCCCACGACCATGTCGCCCATTCAATTTCATTATTCCCGCACCAGATGATTAAAGAAGGGTGAGAGGCAAATTCACGTACGGCCCAGGTTACTTCTTCTTTCACATTCTGATAAAAATCAACGTCATCGCCCGGATATTTGGAACATGCGAACAGGAAATCATGCCAGACTACAAGTCCTTTCTCATCGCATAACCGGAGTAAATCGTGACCTGCAAAAAGGCCTCCTCCCCAAATGCGAAGAATATTGAAATTGGCATCAACGGCCATATCTACCAGTTTTTCAAGCCGTCCATGTTCAATATTGCTGTAAATCATATCAGGCGGTACCCAGTTGCCTCCTTTCATAAAGACAGGTTGATTATTCACTTTTATAGTAAAAAAATTCCCCTCGACCGGATGCGGCGAACGATCGATGTCGATTTTTCTGAATCCAATTTTTTCGGATCCCGAATCGACTACGTTACCGTCTGATCTCACATCAATTCTCAGCGTATACAGGTTCTGCGCGCCTTGTCCTGCAGGCCACCATAAGTCAGGCTTTTTGACCTTCATTTTTAGCTCATAGGGGTTAATTCCCTCAGATGCCTTTACTTGCGCCGAGACTCGCTGACCGGTTTCGACCAGGGTTACATCCAACGTAAGAGGCAGCGAATCTTTCTTGGCTTCGATAAACGCTCTGACCGTCATCTCTGCGGACGACAAGTCATCGTTCATCTTTATCCAGGGCACCAGATGATCCAGCCTGGCATCATCCCTCCATATCAATGAAACATCCCCGGTAATCCCAACGTTGATCAATTGCGGATTCCAGTCCCACGAGAACTGGTACTGCGGCTTGCGCAGCCAGTGCCGTTTGTTCAGGTGAACATTCAGCGCATTACTGTAGCCGCTCAAATTTTTATCTGCCACATCATACAGCCCGCTTTCAACGCCGACAACCAGCATATTATTCCCTTCTTTTAGCGTTCCCGTTATATCGATCAGACAAGGGATAAAAGCGTTTTCATGTTTTCCGATGAGCCGGCCATTCAGATAAATCCTTGCAGAATAATCGAGCCGGTCAAACTTCAACCATACCGTTTTATGCAACGCGTCCGCGGGAACATGAAATTGTTTATAGTATTGCCAATACTGCTCACCAACCCATCGTGCCGACAAATAGTTCCCCCCATAGTTCAGATCGTCAATCATCCCCTTTTTTTGCATGGCTGTAACCAGATCCATCGGGACTTCGACATCCATATAACGAAGCGTGTCGGTTAAAGGATTCATCATGGAGAACGCCTCCACTTGATTTGGACCATGATTCCCGTCATTCCACGTGACCTTCCATATTCCGGAGAGATTAAGTTGGTTCGTTTCCGGAACTTCGGCAGGCTTGACGCCGGATGACTGCCGCTGCCTGCCGTCATGTTGCCGGCAGGAATCTAACCGTAAATCATGCTGAAACGGAAAGGCCGTTGAATTTATTAACCCGGTAAATACAAAAAGAAAAAGAATTATTTTTTTCATTTTTATTGAAACTGAAAGTGAATAAATCTATTGATAACAGCGATGTGACTCCGGTTTGTCCGGATACTCCTTTCCTCCCCAAAAAAGATCTTTCTATTTTTTCATTGAATATTTGTATAACGTGTAGCTATTCATTTCCGGAAGGCTGAATGTAATCACGTTTTCGCATATCTTCTGCTCAAAAGACTCTCCTTCTCCGATCATCTTTTCAAAGCGGTATTTCCCGGGAGAAAGGCTATGCATCCTTATTCCCTTTTCTGCAGTATGATTGCGTTCCCGGAAAACAAGAATATATCCCTGGTTGTCACCTGCCTTAAATGATTGGAATCCGGTCCAGCCTGATCCTGATGGTTCGTCGCCTACAGGGAAAATGTATCCGCTGTGAAAATCAGCTTGTACGGTCTGATATTTTTTTATCGCAGAAGCTGAAAGGAAAGCCTCTTCAGGCAAACCCGTCCCTTCAAACCAGGCCAAAGGCTGAGCCGGCATCGTGATGGCAAACAAATAATCAAAACCATAATTCCCCGGCGCAAAAGGATCATCCCCGTATTTATCCCGGTTCCTCCATTTATTCAAAAATTCAATCTGAAGATTTTGCGGAGGAATGTATTTCGACAACATCCATACATTACGGAGTGTCCACCACGGATAATAGTTTTTCCAGTCAGTATAACGGTTTTCAAGAAAAATATTCCCATACTCATTGAAGTAAAAATATCCGCCACGTTTGCCGGCCGTTACATCCATATTGAAAACAACTTCATCATCTGTCGCTGCTGCAACTTTGTCCAGCATCCTGCGAAAATTAACCTCCGATTCTTTGTCGGGCATTTTTACACCGTCAATTTTGAAGGTACAGATCCCATATTCACGGTAAAGCCGGATCAACGCATCGGCATCTTTTTCCCAGTTGCCGTTATGATTATCAGGACTCGGATTAAACCAAAGACAAATATCTATTCCCAATTGCTTTCCTTTTTCGACCACAGGCCTGAGCCCGTGCGGGAACTTCACCGGATCAGGCACCCAGTAATCCGGATTTTTCCAGATATCTGCAAATGAACCTCCCTGAAAAGCAGAATTTCCGCTCCGCCCGCTTTGCCAGCCATCATCAAGCTGGAAATGCGTAATTCCCAATTTAGACCCGGCTTCCAGTTCCGCCAAAGCAAATTCTTCATTCAGCCTGGTATCCTGCCCCCGGTCACCCCACGTGTTCATCATGATCATTTCATCGCGGCCGGGCCGATGAAACCGTATCCGCTGCAAATAGCTGCGCAAAGCGAGCAAACGGTTGGTTTCGTCTCCTGAACACACCCCGGTAACAAAACCATAAGTCCGTGTCCACTGCTCAGCATCAAGATCGGAGTTGTTCATCCCGGCCCCCAGCATCTTTATGGTTCCAAATTCCGTGAAATAGTCATTCCCCGGATACGCCAGCTGTGCATTGGAAGTCGGAGCTTCCTTGAGCATGAAAATCCCGTCACCCGAAATCATATCGGCCGCGAAAAGCAGGTTTCCCCTGAAAACTGTCGCCGAATATGAAATCCCCGAATTTTCCCGTACCAGGTTATTAAACCGGTCTGTTATATCATGAAATTCAACGGTGGTTATTTTCCAGTGCCTGCCTGGCAGATCCAGTTTTTCAATCACCGGGATTCTCCCTTCACCCGCCTGCTTCATTTGCTTTTCAACATTTTGCAATTCGGAAGGGTCGGATTCTGTTTGCACCCAGGAAGTATTGGCTTTACCCCGTAAATACAAATCACAGGCAATTGCCGGGCATTGGGGATACAACCGGAAAATGCGCCTGACCTCTACCGTGCCAACAGTACAGCATACCGTAGCCTGAAGGTACTCAAAAGAAATGCTGCTGCCCGGAATTTTTTCGACAGTGAAAGTCCCTTTTTGCCCTTTCTCATCTGTCCCCGGAAACGACATATCCGGCCTCACAGCCCCGCATCTCCAAACCCGCTTTGATGTTTTGTCTTCAACCGACCATGTTTTTATGTTTCCCTCATTCCATAAATACCGCCGGGCTATTAACGAATTTTCCAGGATCAGCGTATCACCTTCGAGCCGGGCTGAACAATATGCCGAATTTGAACACTCCCGGGATGATGAACCTGTGGATTCCGTCGGGGCACAGGCAAAAAACAGCAACAAAACGGCCGCCCCTGTAAAAGAAAATATTCGGAGTATAAACATTCGCTTATTTTTTATATTCTATTTTTTGCATTCTATACACAGACCTTCGATCGTTGCAGGACCCGGCAGGCCCGAAGGCAACAGCGGTGAATCCTGCTTATAGAATTCCATCCTCTGATCAATCGAAGCCTTTATCCAGGTTTTTCCCGTATCTGTTCTCATAAAGTTCATAAACATCTACCATTTGAGTGGCGATAAAGCCATTTTCGTCATTGGAGTCTTCAGAGGCCACCTGAATGAGCTCCTTAACCTGCTTTAACTCTTCAGCATACTTCTTTACCAGAACAAACTCATGCCTCGCCATCATCGTATTTCCCTCATTGTGGAACATTGCCGTCCGTACCAGGTGATAAAAGAAATTGATCATCGACTCACCGTAGGCGAATCTTCTTTCGTCGCCGATCAGCCGGGCCTGCTCCTTTTCATCGCGGCATTGTACCAAAGCAGCGTCAATCTCCTTTCTTGCCAGTCTTAAATGATCCACGATTTCAACCATATCCGGACCATCGTTGGTCACGGGTGAATATTCTTCATATTTCATATGGTCCAGCGGAAAAATATTTTTCTTTTCACCCGTAATAAGTCCTGTCCAACTCCTGAAAGTAAACGGACCTTTCGTGGTCAGAACAAAATGTTTGAATGATTTGGTCTGCATCATCGCTATTTCGAGGTGCTCATAAAATTTCCTCGTATGTCCCGCCGTCGTTGGATAATACAAACGGTAATACTCATCAAGGAATGTATTGACATCCGTATGAACATTCCACAGAAGTTCTGAAAGCAGATTTTGAGTCAATGTCCATGTTCCCCATCGTTTTGCCGGGGTGTGCATCCAGCGAAAATGTCTTGCCCCATTGTTGAAGTACCACGGAATATCTGAGGAAATGGCTTTGGTATACAGCACAGGTAACGATTTTAATGAGCTTATATTGTAATATTCCGTGATCATCATGGCACCTTTGTAATTCCTGTCCTCTCCTGTTACCCAGTCCTGATAATCTTTCAACGGCCTGGCATTTATTTCACTGCAGGCCGGGTCTGCAAAGCTGTGACAATAACAGCGCTCGATCGGCGCAAAACTGACGGAGCTGTTATCGTAATCAAAACCCTCAGGCAAAGGCCTGTCGGACGGAGGAAGTGTTTCACCGTAGGCTGAAATCTGAACCTGCAGGCTGCGGCTGAGCATTCCCCGGGAACGTGCAAGCGCGATTCCTTCCAACAGATCGTTTAAAATGATAAAACTTCTGAACGTATAATTGCCGCTTTTCTTGCAGCTTTCACATTCGCACCATCTCCCGTTATCGAGCATCCCCATCCTGACGATATCCGTATTTGATTTCTTTCCGTCAATCAAATCCCTGACAAAATTTTTTACAAGTTCTTTCCTCGCATCAGCATTCGAAGTACAAAAATTATCCCCTTTCCATTCAACAATGTTATTGCTCCTCTTCCCGTCGTGTAACCCGTACCATTCCGGATGTGCTTCAAAATAAGTCAGCTTCCCGTTACCATCTGTATCTCCCTTGTATTGGCCGCTTGACTGATAAGAATCTTCCGGTTTGTCCTCATCACCTTTAAACTTCGGATGATCATAAGGATATTCTTGTTCCGGATTAAGATAAAGACGGTGCATATCGTGACTACCGTCCGAAAATTTCATCCCCAGCTTCCTGAGAAAAGCAACAGGTTGGTTTTGGGAAGTCCACAAGTTCATCCGGTTCCTTGCCATCCACATAAAAAAAGCTTCGTCACATTTCCTGTCCCCCCAGACATTAAAACCTCTTGTCACATAGGAGGGATTTTCAACTAGATCCAGGGAGTCTACAAAGAAAACTGTTTCTGCCGGGTACACCGTCCCGGTTTCACCCAGCCCGTAAAACCGGATCCCAAGTTCATGAAGGTAACGATAAACTCCATATAGCGTCCCAATCCTGTCACTACCCTGTATCCTGGTAATAATCCTGCCTCCTTCCCTTTTTGCTGATATTTTGAAAGACTGTTCCGAGTTAAACTGAACGTCTGCGTCAGCCACCTGTGGATTGGATTCCCGCGAACCCAGTATAAAAACATCCCCTTCGTCCGGGATTCTGCGTACTCCGGTTAACAGGATGTCATCCTCTTTCCTGCCTGTAATTTTGACAAGGTATTTCTTTAATTCCACGGCTGCAAAACATTCGGTACATGCCCGGTCATCCGACAAGTCCCTGTTCCAAAAGTCAACGGCCTTTTCTCCGAAAGCCGCTGCCTCTGCAGAGTTAAAAGGTCCCTTGTTTACCATGATGACAACGTTATTTGTACCAACTGCTTTCCCGACAGTCAACATGATAACCGGTAAGGTCAACAATAAACATCTGATAAAAAAATTTAAAAAGCCCATAAATAGACGACTATAAAATTAATCAAACATTGCACGAATTGTCACTTTCTTTCCATCAAAATTCCTTAATCGTACAATATCTCTCTCCCGATCAAAATCATCGTACTTTTGGCCATTAACTGTGACGGATGTAAATTTCTTTTCCTCCGGATGACGTAAACGAATGACCATTGTATCGGGTTTCTTCCTTTCGGGCGGGGTGATTTCTGCTTCGATGTAACCCTTTTTTACATACGAAGTGATCGTGTAATCAACTTCACCAAAAGCGGTCGGCGCCTGTTTTACGCAGACCACCATCCCATCGTTCATCCAGTGGGAAGTGACAAAAGGCGCCAGCCACAATTCATCGTTGCCGCGCTCCATCACCAGCATGGTCCTGGTCTGAGCCAAAAACCACCCGGTTTCGTGTGTTTTGTTCCAGCCTCCCGTATTGTGAAAATGTTCCCAGAACGTGAGATTTTCCCTGCTGATCAGCGTCGGGATCGCGTTAAAGTATGACCTAATGAAGGGTTTCACGTCATCATTGCAGGCATAAAGTTCGGTAATTCGTGCATAGTAAGGCTGCACCTTATAAAAACCTCCCAGGTCAAACCAGTTTTTCTGAACTTCTTCAAGTGGATATTCGCCCATCCCGGCCCGCAAAAACCAGTTGTCTTCCAAATCATTGGCGATCCAGCCGATTTCCCGGCCGTTGTTCTCATTAAAAAGACCCAACGGAACCAGGTGATGCGGCCCTGCACTCACATCCTTACCCCACGCCCGGTTTCCATCCTCGCCCGGGTACATGTCGGCAACAGTGCCAAAACTTCCGATAATCGCCGGACTATACGGGACCCAGGTGCCATTCGAAAGCTTAAGTACGGGCGAATTTGCCTGCGACCAGTGATAGGCCCGAAATAAGTTTTCTTTAAATTCTTCTGCCTTTTCGATGAAATGATTTCCACCCGGATAATTGATATCATCGAGTGATTTTGAAACGGCGTTCAATCCCGCATAGAACTCACCCTCGGGTCTCACCATGTACCCAAACCGATTCCAGTCGGCAAAAACACCGGGAGGGAACAAACCGTATTCGGGCAGCTTTTCACCGGAAGGGGTCAGCCGTTTCGTCTTTTCAAGCTGACTGACGATCCAGTTCGATGCCTTCTCCAGTTTCGGGGCAACCGATTGGAGCCACCCGCAGTTCCGATAAATCTGGTAATAACTGCCAAGCGTCCAAAAATGCCATCCTACTCCCCATAAGGTATACCCCGTGGTAAGCAGCCCGTCTGCATTGTAACGGTTGATAAAGAAATCCAGCGAACGCCGGGCAAATTCTTCGTGCCCCAGCAGGCTCATTCCATGGATCACCGCCTGTGCTTCACTTTCCAGCGGTCCGTAACGATCCGATGAAATCCACGGAGAGACAAGACTGCCTTCTTTTTCATTTCTGGCAGCGATCATGCAGTGTATCTGGGATGCGGTAATGAGATCAGCCAGCAGTTTGTCGGGCAGTTCCACCTTTGTGGAAGAAGAAAGGACCTTTGTCCAGTAGGCCTCGGTATCTGCCAGCAATTCCTCAGGCTTCTTCAAAAGCGGTAACTCCACCACAGTTGCTTCCCACCCGGGAATATACACGACAACGGTTTCTTTGGAATGAGCAGGTATATTCCCCTGTACAACAAGACATCCGTTTTCTCTCTCTGTTTCCAAAGAACGAATGGAGGATGTGTTGGCAAAGGCCAGTACTATTCCGTTCCTGATAACCATCATCCCGTTTTCCGTTTGCTTCAGGGAAGCAGAGTCCGCCTCACTGAGTCTGAAGGAAACCTGCATCCTGGCTGTCGCCTTAACGGACGAGGTATTCTCAATCGTGAATTTTGAAACGAAAAGAGGCATTGTCTTGAGCCAGTCATTCATGGCTGCACGTTTCCCGGAGGACGGGGCTACAAATGTCATCTGTTCATACACCACACCGCCTTCCCTGAACGTGTGCACCGGTACCGGCATCCAGTCACCGTACAGATGTCTGGAAAATAAACGGTTTTCCGTGACGCCGAATTTGGGAACAAAATGAAATGTGCCGTTTTCCCGCTCTTTCCGTCCCCCGACCTGGTCGGAGAACCATGTTTTCCCATTACGTTCTATTACGTATTTTACATTATCGCAGGCCAGCGAAAGCATAACAGGTCCCTGATCCTGTACCGGACGGTG
>CAZOYZ010000088.1:0-14275 GCA_964584045.1 uncultured Prolixibacteraceae bacterium
ACGGTCTTGTCGGGACCATAAATTTCGGCAACAAGGGTTGACATCACCGGCGGGCCCGGAGGAACTTCCACCACCTTCACGTTGGCGTTGAATTTTTTCCCCAGTTCCTGAAGTCCCGGACGCATGGCCTTTGCGATGGCATGACTCTGGGGGCCACGTTCATTCTTCCCTGTCAGGTTCACCTGGATATCCGCGACATTGGATCCCTGGCGCAGGTCATAATGCCGCACCAGGCCGTTGAAGTTCATCGGTGAGGCCGTTCCAACGTAAGTCTGATAATTCACCACATGTTCCTGTCCTGAAATATACTGAGCCAATTCCCTGGTCACGGCAGCGGTCCTTTCCAGTGTGGTCCCTTCGGGCATGTCGACCAGTACCTGGAATTCGTTCTTATTGTCAAAAGGCAGCATTTTTACCGGCACGAGCTTAAAATAGATCAGGGTCATCGATGCAACCAGCAACAGGGTCACCCCGGCAATGAATCCCCAGCTTTTCGTTTTTGACCCGAGCATGGGAAGGAGGGTTTTGGCATAGATCTTATAAATCCCGGAATCCTTGATATTGAATGCCTTTTCTTCAATTTCGTGTTTTTCATTGAAACGGAGCAATCTGTAAGCCAGGTAGGGAGTGATGGTCAGCGCGATCAAAAGGGAAAAAATGACGGCGATGGAAGCGCCGATCGGCATCGGGCTCATATAAGGGCCCATCATCCCTGAGACAAAAGCCATAGGCAACACGGCTGCAATAACGGTGAAGGTGGCGAGTATGGTTGGGTTACCCACCTCATCGATCGAACGGATCGCTGCCTGAATAAAAGGCAGTTTTTTCATTTTAAAATGCCGGTGCATGTTCTCCGCAATGATAATGGAGTCGTCAACCACGATACCCGTAACGAAGACCAGGGCAAAGAGCGTGATCCGGTTCAGGGTGTAATCGAGGAAGTAATAGCTGAACATGGTCAGTGCGAAAGTAACCGGCACCGAAAGGAAAACAACCAGTCCGCCCCGCCATCCCATTGCCAGGATCATTACCGCCGTCACGGAAACAATGGCCATGATCAGGTGCATGAGCAGTTCCGAGACCTTATGGGATGCTGTTTCCCCGTAATTCCGGCTGACGCTGACTTCGACGTCCGAAGGGACCAGCTCGGTCCTCAGCAGTTCTACCTTTTTTAAGATCTCTTCCGACACGCGCAAGGCATCAGCTCCCTTCCGTTTGGCCACGGAGATGGTCACGGCCGGATATTCTTCAGGAAATTTTTCCTTTTGTTCATCCATCTTTCCAAGGCCAAATCCGACATAGCTGACCGGTTCCCGGGGACCGTCCATGATCCGGGCTACCTGTCTGAGGTAAACCGGCTGGTTGTTAAAGAGGCTGATCACCAGGTTGGCCACATCGTCCGATGATTTCAGGAACTGTCCTGCTTCCACCTGGTATTCCCGGTCATTTTTGCTGAATGAACCGGCCTGGAACTGGCCGTTGGCCATCTGGATCTGCCGGGCGATGCTGAGGGCGTCGACATGATAGCCGGCCATCTGTTCATTGTCCAGGACTACGCGGATTTGCCGGGAACGGCCCCCGATGACTTTTGTCCCGGCGACGCCGTTTACTTTCTCAATTTCGTTGTCCACTTCCTGGGCCAGCCGTTTCAGGTCATAATCCGTGTAACTTTTGCTCCATAAGGTCAGTCCGAGTACCGGGACATCGTCGATCGACCGTGTTTTGATCAGCGGGAAGCTGGTTCCCTGCGGCATCTGATCCATGTGTTTCATGATCTCATTGTACATCTTGACCAGCGAGCGTTCAATATCCTCTCCCACGTAGAACTGGACGATCATCATCGCCTGCCCGGGCATCGAAGTGGAATAGACGTACTCGACCCCGGGAATGTTTGAAACTACTTTTTCGAGGGGCTGCATCACCCTGGTTTCGATCTCTTCGGGGCTTGCTCCGGGATAACGGAAAAAAATGTCGGCCAGGGGAACATCGATCTGAGGTTCTTCTTCCCTTGGAATTAAAAACGAACTGTAGATCCCCACGATCAGGAAGACCGCCATCAGCAGGGGAGTCAGTTTTGAGTTTATAAATTGGCTGGCGATACCGCCCGATAATCCTGTCTTCATCACTTAATTGGTTTGGATAAGAACACCATCAAAAAGTCTGTTTTCACCGGAGACGACATACTGTTCTCCGTCGGCGAGGCCTGAGAGCACTTCCACCGAATCGCCGTAATTTTTCCCTGTCCTGATCCAGCGCAACAGGGCAGCGCCTTCCTGGCTGACCGTGTAAAGGCCGGTGAGCTGCCCCCGGTTAATGAGTGATTGACAGGGCACCAGCAGCAGGGGCTGTGTGCCTTTTTCATAATCGACCGTGGCGTACATTCCGCTGTAAAAACGGGCCGGATTCCCTGAGAGTGGTGAAAGCGCGATCTTCGCTTCAAATTGCGGGCCCGTATTCGCCGCCGACGGATTGATCTCAGTAAGGGTACCGTCCACGGTCAAACCCCCCAGGGCATCCAGGTGAACCTTTACCGGTGCATGAAGGCTGACCGAAGAAATATCTTCTTCGGGAATGCGGACAACCACCTGCCATTGATCGGGATTTTCGATCGACAGCAGGGGCATGCCCGGGCTGGCCATATCCCCCTCCTGCACGAACTTTCCGGTGATCACGCCATGATACGGAGCCCGCAGAGACGTGTAAAGCAGATTTTCGTTCACTTCATGGCGCATTTGTACGGCCGCATCCAGCCTGGCCTTTGCCATTTCATAACGGGTGCGGATATCGTCCATTTCCTTATCGGAGGTACTTTTGCTTTTATAAAGTGCTTCAAAGCGGGTCAGGTCCTTTTTGGCATTTTCCCACCCCGATTGTGCTTCGGCCATGGTCGCCTCAACCTGGGCTTTTTTGGCCAGGATATCCTGGTTGCGGATCCTTAGCAGAATCTCTCCTTTGTTCACATGCTGTCCCGGTTTAACATGGATCTGCTCGATCTGGCCCATGATCCGGGTGCTCAGATTCGATTGTCTGGCGGCTTCCAGCTTGCCGGAAAACCTGTATGGCATCGGGTAATCCTGTACCCGGGCCTGAGCCAGCTTGACAGTGACTTTTTGCTGCTGATGGTTGCCGGCCGTTTTTTTATCGCTGCAGGACAGGAAACCCGCCCCCGCTGCGATGGCCAGCGACAGGGAAATAATTTTTCGAAAATTTGTATTCATAGTGATCGATTTAATTCCGGATTTTTATTCCTGCACAGGCAGGGTTCTTTTTTGGTGATTGTCCGAGTTTTCCGTTTGCGTGGGAGTAGGATGACTCAGGTCTTTTTCGAGCAGCAGTTCCAGTTGAAAAACTGCTTCCCGGTACTGGTACACAGATTGGATATACTCCAGTTTCTTTTGAGAGGCCAGTGCTTCGGACACCAGCAGATCTGCTGTTTTTTCCAGCCCTTCCCGAAAACGGTTGGTCCGGATCCGCAGGGATTCCGTCGCCTGTTCGCGTGCGAGCTCTTTTGAACGCACCTGGAGGTAACTCAGGGCAACCTGGCGTTTTGCATTGTTTAACTGGATTTGGCTTTGAGACAAGTAATTTTGATATTGATAGCGCGCTTCTTCCAGGCGCGCACCTGCCTGCTGAACACCTCCCATGGTTTTATAACCATTAAAGAGGTCCCATTTGAGACTGGCGCCGACCATATAGTGATTAGCCGGTGAACCGGATATCTTGTATTCGTTCCATTCATAGCTTCCAAACGCATTCACCCGCGGGAGAAATTTCATCTTTTCCGATTTCAGCATATTCCCGCCCGCTTCAAGCTGCTTTTGCCAGGCCTGAACATCCGAACGCCGATCGATCTCGTCCGGGACTGTTGAAAGTTGCTGTAACGCAGGTTCTCCCACCAGTGTATCGGAAGGTTCAATAAGCGTGCTGAGCTCAAGTCCGAGCAGATGCGCCAGAAACTCACCTGCCGTTTCACGTTGGGCGATGGCCTGACGGAGCTGATCCCGGCGCTCTTCAAGCCTGACCGATGCTTCAAGAACATCGGCCTTTTTCACCAATCCCTGCAACTCATTTTGTTCCGCGAGCTTCAGCGCTTCTTCAGCCGCCCCGACCGATTGTTCCATTACCTTTACCGACGCAGCTGCAAGTTCAAGCTGGTAGTATGCCTTCTTCACGTCATAACGAACAGCCTCTCCCGTGTACCTGGCTTGCAGGGATAAAGCTTCATACTGGTTCCTGGCCGCTTTCCTGGCATAGATCCCGTCCATATTCAACAGGGGCTGCTGAACCTCGATCCTGGTGTTAAAATTTTCATACGCATCCGGATGATTCAGCCGGGCAGGATCGAAATCCGCCTGAGTCACCCGTTCCTGTTTTAACTTAAATCCAAAAACCGACAAAGGATCGTTTGTCGATACACCCGTGTAGTTGACAGACACCCCCGGAAGAAATACCGAATTGGTCATCCGGTAGGAACTCCTGGCTGCCATCTTGCCGGCTTCGGCACTTTTCACCGTCAAATTGTTTCCGGCGGCGAGCTCCAGCGCCTCTTCCAGGCTCATTCGCCTGATCTGACCGCTTCCCTGGCAGGGTATCCCGAAACCGACCAGCAGGATGAGCGTGTTTAATTTGAATCGCATATTCTTTCTTCATTTGTGTTTTCGGAGGCAAAAATAGAATTTTATATTTAAATATATAGAAATATACATGTATAAATAAATTATTTTTAGTGGTAACACAATTTTCACGTCTTGCATGTGACCCGGGATTTGTATATTTTTGCTCAAATTTTTGTCGGGAATGTTACAGGATCCACAGGATACGGTGCTCAGGCAACTTCATCAGGCAGTTGAAGTTCATTTATCAGATTCCATTTATGTTTCCAGACAATTGCTAGACACTCCGGCTAATTTCCGGATCCCTCCCCTGAGAGCAGCGGACACGGTCAACAGGGAGTATATACCTGTTTTGCAAAAGCAGAATTCCCTGACCAGACTGGTTGCAAAGAAGGACAGCCTTCTCATGACGCCCATCCCGCCTATCCGGCCGGAGACGACAGTGTGGCTGACCGAAGAACCGGTAAAGCCTCAGATTATTTTACCCGAGAGGAAAATAGAAAAGAATACGCCCGACTGGGAGATGGGTATTTTTATTTTGGCGCTGATCCTGCTGGGATCAGTCCGTTTGTTTTTTAACAAATATCTGGGCCAGTTTTTAAGCTCGACGGTTAACTATATTACCGCGTCAAGGATGTTTCGGGAGCGTTCTCTGAGCCTGGCACATGCGTCTTTCCGGCTTGACATTTTATTTTATATGATAGTCAGCCTGTTCATTTTTCATGCTTTACATATTTTTAATGTTGAAATTTATCCGGTTGATATCATCGCTTACCTGTTTATTTTAGGCGGTGTATTGTTATACTTCGGATTGAAGAAGTTTGCGTATTACCTTCAGGGAAATATCAGCCGGAATGTTCAGGAAACGCTGGAGTTTTTGTATAATATGGATATTTACAACCGGATACTGGGATTATTTCTGTTGCCGGTGACCCTTATTGTTGCTTTTACGCCTCTTGCAGAGCCCGGGTGGGTGATTCTGGCAGGAGCATTTTTTGTCATTTTTTTTTACATTCTGCTAATCTTAAGGGGTATAAAAATTTTAATGAGGAAACAATTTTCTATTTTTTATTTGATTTTGTACCTTTGTACCCTTGAAATATTACCATTATTATTTATCTGCAAATTAGTGCTGGGATAATTTAGTGCATAACGATAAACATTAGATCCTTGAAAATCAAAAAAATATTAGTTTCACAGCCGCAACCTGAGTCCGCAAAATCCCCTTATTTTGATCTGGCAGAGAAAATGGGAGTTCAGGTGGATTTCAAACCTTTTATCCAGGTGGAGGGAGTGTCTGCCAAAGAGTTCCGGCAGACGCGGGTCCAGATTTTGGAGCATACTGCTATTATTTTTAGCAGTCGTACTGCGATTGATCATTTTTTCAGGATTTGCCAGGAGATGAGGATAACGGTTCCCGATACGATGAAATATTTTTGTATTTCTGAGGCCGCAGCTTTTTATTTGCAGAAATATATTGTATACAGGAAACGCAAGATCTTTTATGGCAACGGGCTGTTTTCCGATTTGGCCGAGCTGATGAAAAAGCACAGGGACGACAAGTATCTTGTTCCGCTTTCATATAGTCATAGTCAGGAAATACCTGAGTTGCTTGATAAAAGTGGTTTCAGGTATACAAAGGCAGTCTTTTACCGGACGGTTAGCAGTGACTTATCTGATTTAAAGGAATTTAATTATGATATTCTGGTCTTTTTCAGTCCTTCGGGAATTAAATCCCTGATGCAAAATTTCCCGGATTTTCAGCAGAATGACATCAAGATTGCTGCTTTTGGTCCGACAACTGCGGCAGCGGTGAAGGAGGCGGGATTACGGCTTGATATCGAAGCGCCGACGCCACAGGCACCCTCCATGACCATGGCTTTGGAGCAGTTCATCAAATTCAATAATAAGATGAAAGCGAAATGACTTCTTACGGTATCACATAAGAGGGGAAGGTTTTTCCCCTTTTTTTATTGTATTTTAGCTGTTCATGAGCTCATTCAGTTTAAAAAAGGAAGAGCGGCTTTGCAGCCGCAAGGCGATCGAAAAATTGTTTTTCGGGGGGGAGTCGTTTTTCATCTTTCCGTTCAAGGTGGTTTACCTGCACATGGCGTTGCCCGTACCTTATCCGGTACAGGCGGCCTTCTCCGTTTCCCGTAAAAATTTCAAGCGGGCGGTGATACGGAATCTGCTTAAGCGCCGCATGAGGGAAGCTTATCGTCTGAACAAGGCAGACCTGTGCCAGGCACTTGGCGATGGCGTACAATTGGCGGTGATGTTTATTTATGCAGCCCGCGAAGTGAAAGACTATCAAGTCATTGAAAAAAGCATGAAACTGGCGCTTCTAAGGCTGGCCCGTCAGGTCAAATAAGCAATTTTTTATTCCGCATCCAGGATCTCCGTTTGCATCCGCACAGAATCTTCGTGGATAAGCTGAAACAAAATTTGGACAAAAGTTTTGTTCAGATTCAGCTTTTCGCCCAGCGCGACGCGGTTTTGCATCAGTTCTGTCCAACGGCTGATCTGCAGGGCGGTGACATTATTTTCCTTTTTGTACTGACCGATCAGGTGGCTGATTTCCATTCGCGATGCAAGGATCTCCAACATTTCCGTATCCAGGGCGTCAATCCGGCTTCGAAGCATCTCAAGGCGGTTTTCGAACTCCTTGTTTTCGATCGTTTTATTCCTGACTACCAGTTTATCGAGGATTTTTCCCAGCTCGGCCGGCGTCACCTGCTGATCTTTGTCACTCAGCGCGCAGGAGGGATCACGGTGTGCTTCCATCATCAGTCCTTCCATACCCATATCGAACGCTTTTTGTGCGATTTCAAAAAGGTATTCCCGTTTTCCGGCGATATGGCTGGGATCACAGATAATGGGGAGATTGGGCAATTGTCGTTTTACCTCGATAAAGGTGGTCCAATTCGGATAATTGCGGTATTTTGTTTCGCGGAATGGTGTAAAGCCACGGTGTATTCCAACCAGATTTTTTATCCCGGCCCGGTTTAAACGTTCGATCGCACCTATCCATAGCTGGGCATCCGGGTTCACGGGATTTTTGATCATAACCACCATGTCGGTTCCTCTTACCACGTCTGCAATTTCCTGGACCACGAACGGACTGGCCGTTGAACGTGCACCGATCCAGATCACGTCAAGACCCGCTTTCAGCGCCTCTTCGGTGTGCTGGCTGTTGGCAACTTCAGTACCTACAAGCAGTCCCGTTTCCTTTTTCACCTCCTGAAGCCATTTTAATCCGACGACTCCAACGCCTTCGAACATACCCGGCCTGGTACGCGGTTTCCATATGCCGCCACGGTAAATAAACACCCTCGGATCTTTTGCCAGTAAACGGGCAGTTTCAAGTGTCTGCTCTTCCGTTTCGAGGCTGCACGGGCCTGCGATCAGCAGGGGATTATTCAGTTTCGGTAACCAGGATTTGATTGGTCTGATGTCTAATTCTATTCCCATTTTTCGTTTCATTAGTCGTTTCTTCTGCTCAGCAAAGTCCGGACAAGTTCGCCTTCGACAGAAACGTTCATTTCGTATAAAACTTCACAATTTTTTCCTCATTCTTGATCAGCGACGGATTTTCCCCATCGAGGATCGCCCTGATCTTATTGGCATGCGTCATGAGTGCATACATCCGGGCTTCATCGTTCCGGATACTTTCCTTCAGCTCGGTAAGATGCCTGATGTATACTTCGAGCGATTCAACAACGTAATCCTTGTTTTGTTGAAAAATTGGGCCCCACGTTTCAGGGGAACTTTTGGCCAGCCTGACCGTCGACTGAAATCCTCCGCTCGCGAGATCGAAGATGATCGAACGGTCCTCTTTTACCTGTACGGCATTGGCCAGTGCAAACGCAGTGGCATGCGGCAGGTGGGAGATAAAAGCGGTACTGTGGTCATGTTCATCAGCGGTCATGTAGGCAATGTTCATCCCCAATACCTGGAACATCTTTTCAACCAGGGCAAGGTGCTGCGGGCCTGATTTCTCCTGGTCGCAGATAATGGTAATCCTGCCGGCAAAGAGACCCTCCAGGGCAGCGTGCGGACCTGAATTCTCTGTTCCCGACATGGGATGGGCGGCAATATAGTTACGGCGCTTTGGATGGTTTTCAATCCTTTCGATGATCGCCTTTTTGGTCGAGCCCATGTCGGTCACCGTCGTCCTTTCACGGATCGCATCCAAAGTCAGGGGAAGTAAATCCCGGATCTTATCGACCGGGACAGCCAGGATCACGAGATCTGCTTTGGAGACAGCCTGCTCAAGCGGAAGTATTTCGTCGGTCAGATGAAGCTGTAAAGCCTCTTCCGCATGCCTGACGTTCGATTCGACGCCAGTGATATGGGTCGCAAATTTTGCTTTTCGCAGATCTTTTGCGATCGACCCCCCAATCAATCCCAGTCCGATAATTGTTACGTTCATACTGTTTATATTAAAAAAAAAGGCCCCGGTTTACGGAGCCTTTATGTTTTATCGTTTGCTTTTCACAAATCCTAATCCTGTTCGACCCCGTTAACTGAAGCGAAGTAATAAAAGCAGTAATAAAAGGAATTGATGAAAAGCATGTTGATCTGATTTAATTCGTCAGCAAAGATAGATATTTATTTTAAAATCGGAAGCATCCGGAGGAATGAATAAGTTATTTTATTTAAAATGTTTTTCATTTCATTAATATCCAGGCTTTTATGGTCTTTGATCCTTTTGGCCTGCAACCTGTCCGGATTTGTCTCATAAATTACTATTTTTGGTTATTGATTTGCGCTAAAACTTGTGCTATGCAAAACGGAACCAACTCACTTATGCTCACGTTTTTTCTGTTGTTATTTGTTTCGGCCGCTCCCGAAAAAAGGCCTTTTAATGAGATTTTCAGGCCGCAGTTCCATTTTACACCTGAACAGAACTGGCAGAACGATCCGAATGGGCTGATCTGGTTTGAAGGGGAGTATCATTTGTTTTATCAGCATAATCCCTTTGACAAGGAATGGGGATTCATGAATTGGGGTCATGCCGTAAGCAAGGATCTGGTGCACTGGGAACATTTACCGATTGCCATTACGCCCGACAATGACTCGAGAGACAAAGAGCATTGCACGGCCTGGTCGGGGAGTGCAGTTGCCGATCACAAGAACCTGAGCGGGTTGCAAAAAGGCGACCAGCCCGTCCTTTTGATCTTTTATACCAGCCGGCAGTGCGGGCAACGGATGGCGTACAGCAATGACAAAGGAAGAACCTGGCTCAAGTATGAAGGCAATCCTCTTATCCCGTTCGATGAAAAGGATGACGCACGCGACCCGAAGGTATTCTGGTATGAGCCGGGACAAAAATACGTGATGCTGCTTTGGCGGAAACCGGATGGGGACAGCGCGATGCAGGGAATTTCCTTTTACAGTTCACCAAATCTGACCACCTGGACTTTCGAGAGCCATCTGCCGGGATTTTATGAATGTCCCGACCTCGTCAAATTACCCGTGAACCGGCTCCCGGATGACAGCCGCTGGGTAATTTTTGACGGCGACGGTTCCTATTGTATCGGTCAGTTTGACGGGAAAGAGTTTATTCCCGAAACACCCATGCGAAAAAGCGATTTTGGAAGCAACTATTATGCCACGCAAACCTGGAGCAACATTCCTGAAGAAGACGGACGAACCATTCAGATTGCCTGGATGCGGGGAGGAAATTACCCGGCGATGCCTTTTAACGGACAAATGACGTTCCCTTGTGAACTGTCATTAACCACCGATCTGGATGGCATAAAACTGGCACGTAAGCCGGTCAAGGAACTTGAAGTACTTCATGATAAGGCGTTTGTCATGGAGAATAAAAACCTGATCCCCGGGTTGAATAAGAATCCGCTGCGGGGAGTGAAGGGCGATTGCTTTCATATCATCGGGACGTTCAGCCTGAAAACGGTTAACAGTTTTGGATTTCTTGTCAGGCATACAAAGGATAAAACCGGGACTGAAATCCGCTTTGATGCAACAAAAAACACGCTTAACTGCCTTGGGCAAACTGCAAGCCTGAAGCCTGAGGACGGGAAGATCAGACTGGAAATCCTGATTGACCGCACATCGATCGAGATCTTCGGGAATAACGGTAAAATGGTGATGACGAACTGCTTTACTCCTGAACCGGATGCGGAGGAACTTGTTTTATACAATACGGGAGGGGAACTGGGCGTTGAAAAGCTGGAAATTTATCCCCTGACATCCATGTATGAGGAGGAATAAATTAGACACAAGTATCAAGACACAGGTATCAAGTATCAGGACAGAAGTTATTAAGAACAGCGCGGAAGGTTAACAGTCGGTAACTTAAAAATGCCATCAATGGGTAAAAGGAAGAAAAAGAAAAGGCCGGAAATCACATTTAACAAAAAAAATCTTAAGAAAGAAATTCTTTCTGCTTTTTATGATAATCCGCAGCGGGCCTACAATTATAAACAGCTTGCCAAGGCCCTGGGGATCAAGGATCCGGAAATCATGCGGCTCATTCATGTGGTGCTGGAAGAGTTGGTTGAGAGTGAAAAAATAGATCAGATCCAACGCGGCAAATACAAGTTAAGGACCAGGAGCGGGTATATTACCGGGCGTGTGGAGTTGCAGCCGCAGGGATTTGGGTTCATCGATTCGGAAGAAGCAGACGAACCTGTACTGGTGTCACAGGATAACCTGAACCATGCCATGGAAGGAGACCTGGTGAAGGTTTATCTCTATGCGCGGCGGAAGAAACATCAGCTTGAAGGGGAAGTGGAGGAGATCCTGGAACGGGCAAAGTCGACTTTTGTCGGCGTGATCGAACGTTCACGCAACTTCGCTTTTTTAATTCCGGTCGGCAAAGTAGGTTTTGATTTGTTTATTCCGCTCGAAAAACTGAATGGTGCCAGGGATGGACAGAAAGTGGTTGGACGCATCACGGAATGGCCTCCCAAAGTTAAAAATCCCTTTGGGGAGGTCGTGGAGGTCCTTGGGAATGCGGGTGATAACGAGACAGAGATGCACGCGATCCTGGCCGAATTTGATCTGCCTTTGCGATTCCCTGAAAAAGTGCTGAAAGCGGCCGAAAAAATACCGGTTGATATTCCTGCCGAAGAAATCAAGCGCCGGCGCGACATGCGCGGTGTGGTCACGTTTACCATTGATCCTGAGGATGCCAAAGACTTCGATGATGCGCTTTCCCTGGAAAGGCTGGATGACGGCAACTGGGAAATTGGCGTTCACATCGCCGACGTCAGTTATTATGTCAGTCCCGGTTCCACCCTGGATGAGGAAGCCTTTAACAGGGGTACCTCGGTTTACCTGGTAGACCGGGTCGTGCCGATGCTGCCCGAGAAATTGTCGAATGGAGTATGCTCACTCAGGCCGAATGAAGATAAATTATGTTTTTCGGCGGTCTTTAAGATGGACGATCAGGCCAGGGTGCTGCATCAGTGGTTTGGTCGTACCGTGATTAACTCGAACAGGCGGTTCACCTACGATGAAGCGCAGCAGGTCATCGAAACCGGTGAGGGTGATTACAGGGATGAGGTGCTGAAGATGCATGAGCTGGCTCAGGTGATGCGGGCGAAACGGTTTAAAGAAGGATCGATGTCTTTTGAAAGGGTTGAAGTGAAGTTCCGGATCGATGAGGACGGCAAGCCTTTGTCTGTTTATTTCAAGGAGGCCAAAGAAAGCAATATGCTGGTCGAAGAGTTCATGCTGCTGGCCAACAAGAAAGTAGCTGAGTTCGGGGCAAAATCGTCAGGGAATAAAAAACAGCCTAAAACCTTTGTTTACCGGGTTCATGATAAGCCCGATCCTGAGAAACTGGACAATTTCAATCATTTCATAAAAAAGTTTGGGTACGATATCCATACGGCCAACCCCAAGGTGATCACAAAATCAATGAATGCCCTGATGGAGCAGATCAAAGGCCGGAGTGAGCAGAATGTGATCGAAACGCTGGCTATCCGTTCCATGGCAAAGGCAGAGTACTCCACACGCAATATCGGACATTACGGATTGGGCTTTAGATACTATACTCATTTTACTTCACCGATCCGCAGGTATCCCGATGTGATGGTTCACCGGCTGCTTGAGCGGTATCTGGATAACGGACGCTCGGTCGTTGCCCAGAAGTTCGAGGATTACTGCAAACATTCCACCGATATGGAGATCCGCGCGAGCTCGGCCGAGCGCTCTTCGGTCAAATACAAGCAGGTGGAATTCATGAAAGATAAAATCGGAGAGGTTTATTCGGGGGTTATTTCGGGGGTCACCGACTGGGGGATTTATGTGGAGTTGGAAGAGAACAAATGTGAAGGTATGGTCTCCATCCGTGACCTGGATGACGATTTTTATATTTTTGACGAAAAAAATTATTGTTTAACAGGAAGGCACAGTAAGAAGAAATATCAACTTGGCGAAATGGTTAAAGTCGAAATTGTCAGAGCCAATTTGGAAAGGAAACAGCTTGACTTTAAGCTTATTAATAAGTGATTTTTGATTATCTGGCCGGCAGGACGGATCTAATTCGAAAAAATAGTATATATTTACGCGTCAAAAATTAAAAAAACCTTCCGGGTATGGTTGTAAGCCAAGGTAATGGGATTAACAAAAAAGATGTCAACAGGGAGTATATCTTAAAGATTGCCCAGGACATTTTCAGCAAATATGGTTATAAGAAGACCACGCTCGACGATATAGCCAATGCCGTTAGAAAAGGTAAAAGTTCATTGTATTATTACTTTGAAAGCAAAGAAGATCTTTTCCAGGCGGTCATTCTGAAAGAGGTTGACGTACTGAGGCGCGAGCTTGAGAAAGTCGTTATGCGGAACACTGATCCGGTTGAGAAGCTTCGTGATTATATTCTGACCAAACTGACCACCTTCAGAGGTCTGGCTAATTTTTACCACGCCCTGGAAAACGATGTGACCGCCATCGAATTCATCGAGAATATCAAAAACAAATATGCGCAGGAAGAGATCAGGATGATCAAGCGGATCCTGATCGAAGGGGTTAGAAAGAACATCTTTGAAGTACACGATTTCACCCTGGCCGCGATCGGGATCACGACGGCCATTAAAGGCCTGGAGATGCCCTTAACCGCAGGGGAATACGGCAAGATCAACCTGGAAAAAGGAGTGGACAATATCCTGAAGATCCTTTGTTTCGGGATCATGAGAAGATAGTGCCTTTCCGCTATTTGAAGCAGTTGTCCTATTTGAAACAAACACGTTGACGCCAGTTATTGATCATATCCAGATCACGGTCAGGGATCTGAACGTTGCCGAAGCTTTTTACGATAAGTTTCTCCCTGTCCTGGGATTCGATCTCCACCGGAAATCGAAAGGCCGGGTAGCCGCGCATGAGTTTGACGTGGTCGAGTACTACCACCCGCTGCTGATCTTCGGGATCAATTCTCCCAGGGAAGTCTTTAAAGATGAAACCATCCACCGAAGGAAGCCGGGAGCGCTGCACCATCTCGCCTTTAAAGCCGGATCGTGCGCCGAGGTCGACAGCTTATATCCAAAAATAAAGGAAGCCGGTGCAACCATTGTCGAAGAACCCCGGTTCTATCCCCAGCACGGGGAGTATTACTATGCCCTTTTCTTTAAGGACCCGGATGGCATCAAATATGAGATCGTGTACGAGAAGCGGGAATGATGCAAACAAAC
>CAZOYZ010000089.1:0-5746 GCA_964584045.1 uncultured Prolixibacteraceae bacterium
GCGACCTCATGATTATGAATCATGCGCTCTAACCAGCTGAGCTACCTCGCCATTCTTTTTTCGCGGTGCAAAGATAATATTTAATTGTTCTCAGTTGCAAACGATCAGACAAAAAAATAATGCTTGAGCAGCGACCGGATTGTATATTTCTGCAGGAATGCTTATATTGCGAAAAACATCAGAAATAATGGCTTCAAAATCAATGATCCAGCTTGAGTATCCGGTTAATTGTTCCCCTGCTGTCTTGTCTAACCGGCTTAACACAGCCTCTGGTCTTGCCGAATGGTTTGCTGATGATGTACGCGTTAAAGGAAAAAGATTTACGTTCATTTGGGATGGTTCCGTGCAGGAAGCCGAAATGGTGCAGAACAAAGACGGTAAACTGGTCCGTTTCAATTGGCTCGAAGATGAAGAAAGTTATTTTGAATTCAGGATCACGAAAGACGAACTGACAGGCGACGTATCACTCGTTATTGTTGATTTTGCAGAGGAAGGAGAAGAAAGCGGGGCCATTGACCTTTGGAACTCCCAAATTGCCGATTTAAAAAGGAATCTTGGGTGTTAACGGATTTTTAACTTTTAATTTATCTAAAATAACTAGTTTTGTAATCGTTTCCTAACCATAGACGATGAAACGGTTACATCAATTTGTGTTAAAGAGTTTTTTTGGGCCTTTTTTTCTGACCTTTTTCATTTGTGTGTTCATTTTGTTGATGCAGTTCCTGTGGAAGTACATCGACGACATGGTTGGAAAAGGGCTGGAGTGGAACATTATTATCGAGCTGTTGTTTTATGCCTCACTGGCCCTGGTGCCTATGGCTTTTCCCCTGGCAATGCTTTTGGCTTCCATTATGTCGTTCGGCAACCTCGGTGAGAATTATGAACTGGTAGCCATGAAAGCTTCAGGCATTTCCCTGTTCCGCATTATGCGTCCCCTGATTATTGTTGCAATAGGCCTTTGCATGTTTGCGTTTTATTTTTCGAACAATATCCTGCCCAAAACAAATCTGAAATTCACCGCACTGATGTGGAGCGTAAAGCGCCAGAAACCGGAAATGGTGATCAAGGAGGGAGTGTTTACCAATGATATTGACGGGTACAGCATCAAAGTGGATCGAAAGAGCCGGACTTCCAACCTTCTCTATAAAATTTTAGTATATGACCACACTGACAATCAGGGAAATGTCTCGGTTACTGTGGCGGATTCGGGCTTCATGAAAATATCGGAGGATAAAAAATTCATGGTGATGACTTTATTTGAGGGGGAGACTGCCACGGAAACAGAGCCCAATGAACGGAGAAGGGATAAGAGCTATCCGTTTCGGAGGACACGGTTCAGCAAACAGGTGGTTACTGTACCGTTAAGAGGGTTTGATTTTAAACGCACAGATGAAAACCTGCTGAGGAGTGCTTACCGGATGATGAACCTCTCTCAGCTAAGACATTCGGAAGATTCCCTGGTGACCGATTACATGTTCAGGGTGCGCCGGTTCGCGGTCGGCATGCGTTATAATGATATCCTGAACAAATCAGTTGCCAACTTGAGCCATCCTTATGATTCTCTGCGGAAGTACAAACCTTTCGAGTCGAGCCGTGAAATTGATTTCCGGCGGGTTTATGAACAATTGGATCAGATGGATAAATCTCAGGTCTTTTCATCGGCTCTTGAAACGGCCCGGTCAAACAAGCAAAACATTGATCAAAACGTGTCCGAGCTCTATAACCTGAAGAAAAATCTCAATAAATACTCCATGGAAAAACACCGGAAATTCACATGGTCGGTCGCTTGCGTGATTTTCTTTTTCATCGGGGCTCCTTTGGGAGCCATTATCCGCAGGGGCGGCTTTGGTATGCCGGTCGTGGTCTCTATACTGATGTTCATTTCCTATTACATGATCTCTATTGTTGGAGAAAAGTTTGCGCGTGAAGATGTTTGGGATATGTTTAACGGCATGTGGTTTTCAACTTTTCTTTTTTTACCTATCGGTCTTTTCCTGACTTATAAAGCTGTTAATGACTCCGGCTTGTTGAATCTGGAGAACTATCAGTATCAGACGAAACGACTTCTGAGTTTTATTTTTACCAGGAAAAATAAATCTGAAATCACTGGCAATGAAAATTCTTCAACTGGCCAATAAGGTGCCATGGCCGCCAAAAGACGGCGAAGCAATTGCAATATTAACCATGTCTAAAGGTTTTTTTCTGCACGGGCACCAGGTAACGGTACTGGCTATGAACACGGATGAACATCATATGGAAAGGGAAGAAATACCTGAACATTTGACTGCAGAAATCGATTTCCGTCTGGTAAATGTTCCCGGGTGCAACTCATTCGGGAAGATCCTCCAAAACCTGTTTTTGTCTGATTTGCCGCTTCATGCGGAGCGATGCATCAATGATCAGTACCGGGATGCGCTGATCCGTGTGCTCACCGAAGACCGGTTTGATGTGATTCAGATCGAAGGCCTTTACCTGTGTCCTTATATTCCCCTTATCCGCAAATACAGTGAGGCGCTCATTGCTTATCGTGCCCACAATATTGAACATGAAATTTGGCAGCGTACGGATCAGCTTGCAGGGATCTGGCGGTTTTTTTATCTCCGGCGGCTGGTTCGCCGGTTAAGGAAATTTGAACTCAGTTTCCTGAATCAATACGATGTGCTGGTGTCTGTTACCGAACGCGACGGGCTGACGTTTGACCGACTGGGGAACCATAAACCAAGGTATACCTCCCAAACGGGCATCGATCTCTCTTCATTAGTTCCTACCGCTAAAAATCTGGAGTACCCGTCCCTATTCCATATAGGGGCGCTCGACTGGCCTCCGAGCCAGGAAGGTTTACTCTGGTTTCTGAACTCGTGCTGGCCGGCTATCCATGAAAAATATCCGAATCTCAGATTTTACATTGCCGGGAGAAACGTGCCGGCATGGATTGAATCCCGATTCAGAAGTGAACATGTGGTCTTCCTGGGAGAAGTGGAAGATGCGTACAGCTTTATGAACTCCAAAGCGGTGATGGTTGTTCCGTTGCATTCCGGCACAGGGATCCGGGTCAAGATCATCGAGGGAATGGCGTTGGGAAAAGCGATCGTGAGTACTTCCGTGGGTTGCGAGGGAATACCGGCTATCGATCATGAGAATATCCTGATCGCGGACAGGCCGGAGGACTTTACCGCAGCGATTGATGCATTGCTGAGTAACCGTCTGCTGTTTGACCGGCTGTGCAAGAATTCCGTTGACTTTATCCGGGAAAAATTCGATAATCTGGCCATTATTGATGCGCTTATCCGCTTTTATCAGCATCAGATCATCCATTCCGGACATTCCGCGGACAAGGGGTTGGAGTAACATCATCGTTTCATTTCTGAATATTTTTAAGTACTTTTGCAGCGGCGTTTGAAAACCGAAAAATTAGGATGACTAAGATAAAGCTGAATACGATACCTGAGGCGGTTGCCGCCGTAAAACATGGTGAATTTGTGATCGTTGTTGATGATGAAGACCGGGAAAACGAAGGTGATTTCATTGCCGCAGCAGAACTGATCACACCCGAGAAAGTCAATTTTATGGCCACGCACGGGCGCGGGTTAATTTGCGCCCCTTTAACAGAGAGCCGTTGCGGTGAACTCGAACTGGATTTAATGGTGGGCCAGAATACGTCCCTTCATCAAACCCCTTTCACGGTCTCCGTCGATTTGATCGGCCACGGTTGTACGACGGGGATCTCTGCCGGTGACCGGGCAGAGACGATCAGGGCTTTGGCCGATCCGGAAACCAAACCGGAGGATCTGGGCCGTCCCGGGCATATCTTCCCCTTAAAGGCAAAGGAACGCGGTGTTTTAAGACGCTCCGGACATACCGAAGCCACCGTGGATCTGGCCCGGCTGGCAGGTTTAAAACCCGCGGGAGTGCTGGTGGAAGTCATGAATGAAGACGGAACCATGTCGCGTTTGCCGCAATTGATGGAGGTTGCCAAAAAATTTAACCTAAAGATTATATCCATTAAGGATCTGATCGCCTACCGGCTTCAGTCAGAGAGCCTGATCGTTCAGGGTGAAGAAGTCCTTTTACCGACACGTTACGGCGAATTCAGGATCGTACCTTTCCGCCAGAAGTCGAACGGGGCGGAACATATTGCCCTGATCAAGGGAAGATGGGAGCATGATGAGGAAATTCTGGTGCGGATGCATTCATCCTGTATGACCGGCGATATCTTTGGCTCCCTGCGTTGCGAATGCGGTGACCAGCTGCATAAGGCACTGGAGCTGATCGAGAAAGCAGGCAAGGGCGTTCTGGTCTATATTATGCAGGAGGGACGGGGTATCGGGCTGATGAATAAAATTGCGGCCTACAAATTGCAGGACTCCGGTCTGGATACGATCGATGCCAATCTGCACCTGGGTTTCAAGGCCGATGAACGTGATTATGGCGTGGGCGCTCAAATACTCCGAAACCTGGGTGTAACCAGGATGAAGCTTTTGACGAACAACCCGGTGAAGCGCGTGGGCATTGAAGGATACGGACTTCAGGTAACGGAAATCGTTCCGATCGAAATACAACCCAATGCCTATAACCAACGATATTTAAAAACCAAACGTGACCGGATGGGGCATTTCCTGCAACGGTTTAAGTACGATTGATCCGCAAATCCGGACCGGCAACTGCCGGACAGGATGTGGAAATTTTAAATTTTACAATGTGATGGGCCTGTTTGATGACGTTTTCCCGGGTAGCTACGATGACTTTGCAGAGGGAGTGGATTATTACCTGAGCAAGGATGGTTACCGGGTAATGACCGAAAGTTACCTGGTAAGAAGAGGGTATTGCTGCTCAAACGGATGCAGGCACTGTCCCTATGATCCGAAAGCCCAAAAAGGGAACCGGCGGCTTCGTCCTGATGTGGAGAAAAAATACCGGTGACCTGAAATCCCGCCAAACGTCGTCAAAATCCGGACTAACTTCTATTGGTTTTTCATTTCGGTCTGACCCCAACTACCTTTGGTGTCAAATTGAAAACAATGGAACCCAGAAAACTTAAAACTGTTCTTGCCGGACTCATGTTGTTCTCTTTCGTTTTTGGCGCTGCCGCCCGGACGAAATCATGGACACTGAACGATTGTATAGACTATGCCTTGAGCAAGAATATTGATGTCCGGAAATCTTACCTTTCCACACAGTCAAATGAACTGAGCGTGGAACAAAGCAAGGCAGCTATTCTCCCTTCACTGACCGGATCTGCCGGTACGAACCTCAACTGGAGTAAATCATATCATTCGGAAACCGGTCAATACGGCAGCCTGAGCGGGTCGAACAATACGAATTATGGTCTTAATTCAGGTATCACGCTGTTCAACGGGTTTAAAATGAAGACTTCAATTGAACAGGCAACGCTTAATCTGGAAAGCGGGAAGTATTACTCGGAGACCGTGAAAGAGTCGATGGAGCTGAGTATCCTGAATGCCTATCTCCAGATTCTGTACGCTCAGGAACGTGTGAATAATGCACAGGAGCAAATTAAATCGACCACTGAACAGCTGGCTTTTGCAGAGGAACGGCTGAATGTGGGCGTCATTTCCAATGCTGATTATTTGCAGATCAAATCGGAACTGGCATCGGAAAAACTCACCCTTACCAACGCAAAAGGTACCCTGTCTATTGCAAAAGTAAACCTGATGCAACTCATGGAACTGCCTGTAGATGATCAGTTTGAAATTGCTGTTCCCGACCTGACCCATCTCCTTGAACT
>CAZOYZ010000089.1:5846-7272 GCA_964584045.1 uncultured Prolixibacteraceae bacterium
CCGGAACAAGGAGGCTCAAATTGGTATTAAGCAGGCAAAAATTGCTGCCGGCGATGCCGAACTCGATGAGATCAATACCAAAAACGAACTCCGGAAGAAAATAGAACAGGCCTGTGTCGATGTTGAAACCGCGGCGTCACAGTACCAGGCAAGTCTGGAACTGTATGCGTCGGCAAAGGAGTCGTACCAGGTCGCAGCAGAGAAATATGGACTGGGCTTACTTAATTCGGTCGATTTCCTGAGTGTTAAAACCGATTTAATTACTTCCGAAAGCGAACTGGTACAATCGAAATACAATTTTATATTCAGTAATAAGATACTTGATTTCTATAAAGGGATTTCCATTAGTCTATAAACTAAAAATAGTAAGAAACAGGAAACGTTAACGTACCCGTTCAACATTCCTTATTTCTTGTTCGATATTTAAAAACAGTTTGAAAAATAAATTTTAACCAATGAAACGGAAAATCAGATATACGATTGCGGTTGTTGGTGTCATTGCCGCCGGGTTTTTTGTTGCAGGACTACTTTCACCGAAAAAGGATGCGATTCAGCTTAAAACAGAAAAGATTGGCAGGGCCACGATCAGCAATACCGTAACGGCGACAGGAACCCTGGAGGCGAATGTGACCGTTGAAATAGGGACCCAGGTTTCCGGGCGGATCGACAAGATCTACGTGGATAACAATTCGCTTGTTAAAAAGGACCAGCTCATTGCCAGGCTGGATACCCAGGCGTTAAGCTCAACCCTGGCCCAGAGCAAGGCTGCGCTCGACCAGGCCCAGGCCGAGTATGAATACCAAAAAGCAAATTACGAGAGGTACAGCCAGTTGATTGAAAAGAAACTGATCGCCCGGAAAGATTTTGATGAAGTGAATTACAGCTATAAGTCATCGATTGCCGGCTTAAAGTCGGCCAGGGCCAGTTACGACAAGAATAAGACCAACCTGGATTATGCCTACATTTATTCACCCATCGATGGCATTGTGCTGGAACGCGCGGTGGAAGAAGGTGAGACCGTGGCGGCCAGTTTTAGCACACCCACGCTTTTTACCATTGCCAATGACCTGACCCAAATGGAAATAGAGGCCGATGTGGATGAAGCCGACATCGGTCAGCTGCGTGTCGGACAGCGGGTGGAATTCACGGTCGATGCTTTCCCGGGGAAAACTTTTGATGGTGAAGTCACTGAGATCCGTTTGCTCGCGGTTGAAGAATCCAATGTGATCACTTATACCGTGGTGATCAACGCGCCGAACCCTGAACAGATCCTGATGCCGGGAATGACGGCCAACGTGGTCTTTTACGTCACTGAAAAAAAGGATATTGTTGTTGTGCCTGGCCGGGCCTTCGATTTTTCTCCTGATCCGGCTACCCTTGTGGCTTATCAGGAGGCGAATCCAGGGGTAAAGGTAACGATGCCTTC
>CAZOYZ010000089.1:7372-14222 GCA_964584045.1 uncultured Prolixibacteraceae bacterium
AAACAAAAGCAAGTAGCATGGCAAAGAAAGTCATACAGGTCAGCGGACTGAAGAAGGATTTCCATGTGGGCGAGATCACCGTTCATGCCCTCCGCGGGATCAACCTGGAAATTGAAGAAGGCGAATTTGTCGCCATCATGGGGACCAGCGGATCAGGAAAATCGACGATGCTGAATATTCTGGGTTGCCTCGATAAACCCACATCAGGACTATACAGGCTGGATGGGACCAGCACGGGCGAACTGACTAAAAATGAACTGGCCCGGCTGCGAAACCTGAAACTGGGGTTTGTCTTTCAGGCATATAACCTGCTGCCCAGAACAACAGCTCTGGAGAACGTGGAACTTCCCTTGTTTTATAACCGCAAAGTAAAGGCAAAGGAACGAAGGGAACGGGCTATCGCGGCGCTCGAAGCGGTAGGATTGGCCGACCGGATGCATCATATGCCCAATCAGATGTCGGGCGGACAGCAACAACGGGTGGCGATTGCCCGGTCGCTGGTCAATGATCCCATGGTGATCCTGGCCGATGAGGCTACCGGAAACCTGGATACCCGTACGTCGTATGAGATTATGGCCTTGTTCCAGGAGCTGAATGAAAAGGGAAAGACCATCATTTTTGTCACGCATGAACCCGATATTGCACGTTTTATGAAACGGAATGTCGTCTTTAAAGATGGTCACATCATCAGGGAACAAATGGTTGCCGACAGGTTCAATGCGGATGAAATGCTCAGAGACCTGCCTGTTGAGCAGGATATCACGGAAGATACTTTCTGAAAGCATTTAAATTCGAATACATGAATTATACAAATACCATAAAAATAGCCTTGAATGCCCTGAAACGGAATAAGTTCAGGTCGTTTCTCACCATGCTGGGAATTATTATCGGAGTGGCTTCCGTGATTGCCATGCTGGCGATCGGGCAAGGGTCAAAGAAAAGTATTCAGGATCAGATGTCGTCGATGGGTACCAACATGATCTTTGCCATGCCCGGCTCCGAAAGAAGGGGAGGAATACAAATGAGCCGCAGTGACATGCAAACCATGAAACTGGAGGATGTGGATGCAATTCGGGAAGAGTGCCCGGCCATAAGCGCGGTTTCACCCGTGGTGAATTCAAGCGGACAGGCAGTTGTCGGGAATAATAACTGGCCCACAACCGTTTATGGTGTCAATAATGAATACCTGGGAATCCGGAAGTATGAGATTGCTTCGGGAAGAAATTTTTCGGAGCAGGAAATAAAAAACTATGCCAAGGTTTGTCTGATTGGTCAGACCATCGTGGAAAACCTGTTCCCAAACCAGGAAAATCCGATAGGCCAGTCCGTGCGGGTTGGAAGTATCCCCCTAAAAGTAATAGGTGTTTTGAAGGAGAAAGGAGAGAATGGCATGGGGCAGGATCAGGATGATTTGATCCTGGCACCTTACACCTGCGTCCAGAAACGGATATTGGCCATCACGCATATTCAAAGCATCTTTGCTTCAGCAGCATCAGAAGAACTAAACGATGCAGCTATTGACCAGATGACTGAAATCCTTCGCAGGCAACATAAAATCAGGCAGGGTGAAACAGATGATTTCCGCATCATGTCGCAATCGGAGATGGTACAAACCTTTTCTTCCATCAGTGATGTGATGACGATCCTGCTGGGGGCCATTGCCGGGATCTCCCTGCTTGTGGGCGGGATCGGTATCATGAATATCATGTATGTTTCGGTGACCGAGCGTACAAGGGAAATCGGATTGCGCCTTTCCGTGGGAGGGCGTGGAAGCGATATCCTGACCCAGTTCCTGATCGAAGCGATCCTGCTGAGCGTGGTTGGTGGAATCCTTGGAATTTTCCTTGGCCTGTTCTCATCGCAAATGGTGTCATCGTTCCTGAACTGGCCTGTTGTTGTGATGCCGGCATCGGTGATCTTCGCTTTTGCCGTTTGTACACTTATCGGTGTTTTCTTTGGCTGGTATCCGGCACGCAAAGCCGCCGGGCTGAATCCGATCGACGCGGTACGCTATGAATAAAATCTTTCCGGGCCGGATCCCAGCCTGAAAAAATTTTGTGAAAATGGTTATATTTGATAGTAAAATAATCTCTTCATGAGTTTTTCCTTTCTTTCTGACAGAAGATTAACCGTCAGCCTGCATGTTCTGGCCTGGGCCTTTATTGTCATTATCCCGCAATACCTGATCAATACTTACGCAGGAGGAAGGGACACACACTTCCTTTATCAGTTTTATGCCAATACGGTTGTTTACGGCGCCGTTTTTTATCTGAACTACTTGTGGCTGGTCCCCGGGTTTTTCTTCCGGGAAGGGAAATTAAAGTATTTTCTTCTCGTTACAGCAGTTATTGTTGCTGCATGCATGGCGTTATACCTGACCAATAAATACCTCTTTTTTGATCCGGAGCGGGAACGGCAGATCGATCAGGTCATGAAAGAGATCAATAAAGGTATGGAAATGAAAAAGCCACCGATGCGTCAGTTACGGATGTTTAATCATTTTTATAGTTCCATTCTCATATGCGGTTTTTCGCTGGGACTGGGTGTACTGGACAAGTTGTCGCAGAATGAAAAACAAAGAAAGGAACTGGAAAAGGAGAAACTGAATTCCGAACTTGCTTTCCTGAAGAACCAGATCAGTCCTCACTTCTTTTTCAATACCTTGAATAACATCTATTCGCTCATCGGGTTTAATACGGAAGAAGCCCGGGAAGCCGTTTTGAAACTTTCAAAACTCATGCGTTATCTGTTATATGAGTCGGAGCACGGAGAATCGAAACTCAGGGAAGAGATCGCATTCCTGAAGCATTATATCGATCTGATGAGGCTTCGGGTAGGCAGTAAAGTCGAGCTTCGTATTTCATTGCCCGAAAATCACGACGAACTTTTGGTGCCGCCGCTCCTTTTTGTCCCTTTTGTGGAAAATGCGTTTAAGCATGGTATCAGTTACCGGGAGCGGTCATTTATCGACATCCGGATGACTGTTGAAAATAACAGGATCCTGTTTTATGTCAGGAACAGTCTGGGAACGGGAAGTCAGCGCGGAGACGTGTATTCCGGTATCGGACTCGAAAATGTAAAAAAAAGACTGAACCTGCTTTTCCCTGGCAGGCATTCTCTGAAGACCGGGCAAACGTCTGATGAGTTTGAAGCAGAATTGATGATTGAATTAAATTAACAGAATCATGATACGGACAATCGCCCTGGATGATGAACCGCTGGCCTTAAAGCTGGTGGTCGATTATATCAGGAAAACTCCTTTTTTAAAGCTGGTTGGTCAGTTTGACAATCCGTTGGATGCGGTCGATTTTTTGGCAGGCGACCAGGTTGACCTTATTATTTTGGATATCCAGATGCCGGATCTGACAGGGATTGAGTTCACGAAAACCCTGCAGGAGAATTCAAAGGTCATTTTTACTACGGCTTTTGAAAAATATGCTGTTGAAGGATTCCGGGTAAACGCGGTCGATTATCTGCTGAAACCGTTCAGCTATCAGGAATTTCTCACCGCCGCGCAGAAAGCCCGGAAACTGATCGAACTCGAGCAGGCTGTCTTGCCCGTGATCGAAGTCAGCAATCAGTTCCTTTTTGTAAAATCGGAATACAAGATCCGGCGGATTAACTTTGATGATGTTCTCTACGTGGAAGGATTAAAAGATTACATCAAGGTCTACCTGGCTTCGGAACCAAAGCCCATTCTTTCACTGAATTCAATGAAAACCATGGAGCAAAAGCTTCCCCCGGAAAAATTCATGAGGGTACACCGTTCCTTTATCGTCAACCTGAACCGTGTCTCCATGATCGAACGCGGGCGGATCATCTTTGGCAAAACCTACATTCCCGTCAGCGATAATTACAAAGACAGGTTTCAGGAGTTTATTGATAAAAATTTTGTCTAGCCGTAAGTCGTAAGTCATAGGTCGTAAGTCGTGAGTAGCGAGTAGTGAGGAATCAGACCATTTTCCTTCTTCCGGTCCTTCTTCCGGTCCTTCTTCCGGTCCTTCTTCCGGTCCTTTTTCCGTTCTCCGGTTTCCGTTCTCCTTTTTTGTACCTTTGCCTAAAAAGGAAGAGCATGACCGGAAAAGATCTGAGAATTGTGTTTATGGGTACCCCGGAATTTGCAGTGGCCAGTCTACAAATGCTGGTTGAAAACGGTTACTGCGTTGTCGGAGTGGTCACCGCACCCGATAAGCCGGCGGGCCGGGGAATGAAAATGCAGGAACCGGACGTAAAAAAATATGCGGTAAGAGCGGGGATACCTGTTTTGCAGCCGGAAAAACTCAAAAATCCGGATTTCATCGGAGCGTTGAAAAAACTGGACGCGGACTTGCAGGTGGTTGTGGCTTTCAGGATGCTGCCTGAGGTTGTCTGGCGGATGCCCCGCCTGGGTACCTTTAATCTGCATGGTTCGCTTCTCCCCCAATATCGTGGTGCGGCCCCTTTAAACCGTGCCATTATAAACGGGGAACAGGAAACCGGAGTAACCACCTTTTTGCTGGATCATGAAATTGACACAGGCAGGATTCTCTTCAGGAAGAAAATCGCTATCGGCGACAATGACACGGTGGGTGACATTCACGACCGGCTGATGGAAATCGGGGCGAAACTGGTTTTGAAGACGGTTGATGCCCTGGCCGACGGCAGCGGTAAAGCTGTTAGTCAGGATGAGGTCGCCACGGGACCTTTAAAATCCGCTCCCAAACTCTTTAAAGAAGACTGCCATATTGACTGGAATAATCCGGGAGAGCAAATCCGGAACCTCATCCGGGGATTGTCTCCTTATCCGGGCGCGTGGACGGAGCTTTCCGATTCCGCCGGACAAACCGCTACCCTGAAAATTTACTTTGCCCGATTTAGCCCTGCTCCCGGAGTCGTGCCGGGCACAATCTTCACCGACGGAAAGGAAGTCTTAAAAATTGCGGCTGCAGACGGATGGCTTGAACTGACAGATCTTCAGTTGTCCGGGAAAAAGCGGATGAAAACCGATGAGTTCCTCCGCGGGTTCCATGGAAGTTTTGAGATGCGGGTCGTGAACAACGAGTCGTGAGAATGTACTCTTCTGACTGGTAGACCATCCTCGTTACTCGCGACTACCTGGGACTTTTATCCCTTAAATAGATCACCGAACCAACCGGCGGATTTTCGTTTTTACTCATCCTGTTCCTCTTGAGTAAAGGTTTGAGTCTGATGCCGTATACCTGTGACACATAATGCATGGTTTCACCGCTGTCGAGCGTATGGGTTTCGACACCTTTGGCTGCTCTTCTGGCTTTCGCCTCCAGATACAGGATCTCGTTTTCAACCGGTTGCCTTCCATGCGGATAATCATTGTAATGGTACATTTGCCAGGGTTTCAGGTTGAATTCTGCAGCAAGACTTTCCATCGTATCGCCCGCCCTGACCACGATCGTTTGCAGCTCATTTCGCAAAACGACCTTCCGGGTCTGATAGGGATTGATGAGATGGTGGTTGGAACCGGCTACGCCATAATTGTTGAACCGGCCCAGTTGGGTGGGATCAGTCACCAGATCATAGTGATACAACTCATTCTCTTCCACAATGCGGATCAGCTCTTCCGCATAACGCGGATTGGTCGCGTAACCCGCCCGCTTTAAGCCATGTGCCCATCCTTTATAGTCCGTGATCGTTAGCTTAAAAAGATCGGCATACCGGGGATTGGCCGACAGGAAATTACTGTGGTCCATGAAAGATTCTTCCACAGAATTGTATTTCCGGAAGCATTCGTTACGTTCGTCATCGTCATGAAAAACGCGCTTTCCTGTCCAGGTGGTTTTACACTTAATGCCGAAATGATTGTTCGATTTACGGCTAAGTTCGCTGTTCCCGTTACTGGACTCCAGACAGCCCTGAGCAAGCGTGATACTTGCAGGAACGCCCGTCCTCTGCATTTCCAGGACAGCCAGTTCCCGGTACATCTCAATATACTCCCCGCGCGTGTAAATGCGCTGAGAAAAGGTAATCTGAAAAAACAATAAGAACATCACTGCCAATCCAGCTCTCCTGCCCATAAAACCAATTTTTTTAACAAAAATAAAAAAAGACCTGAAATGACCATGAGAAACTTATCCACACCGGAGGGTTGAAAACTCCGGTCTGCACAACAGACGAATAAAATCTTTGTTATTTGATCTGACCGTTTTTCGTCACCGAATTAAGGTGTAACTTTGTTCCAAAGATGGTTTTATGCAGAAAAAGGAAATCAGCATTGTTATTTCACAATATGCCGATTTGTCCGAACTGCCGGAGCATGATCAGCGTCTGATCGAAACTGCACGTCAGGCCGCGCAAAAGGCGTATGCACCCTATTCCGGATTTAAGGTCGGCGCGGCGTTACGACTGGCCGGAGGGCAGATGGTGACAGGGAATAACCAGGAAAACGCATCATCCCCGGCAGGATGTTGTGCCGAACGGACAGCGTTGCACTGGGCCAACGCCAATTTCCCCGGAACAGCCGTCGAGGCCATTGCCATCACCGCGTTCGACAGCGAGGGACGTCAGGCGTCAGGCGTGAGTCCCTGCGGCATATGCCGCCAGGCCTTGCTCGAAACCGAGCTTCGCTTTGGCCGCCCTGTCCGGATCCTTCTCGACGATGCCGGGTCTGTGAACGTGTTGAACAATGCCGAAAGTCTGCTCCCGCTAAGCTTCAACGCCCGTTCCCTGGCTTCCGGTCAATAACGATGACCGGGACCTCCTGTCCGCGCAAATACGGGATATGAATTACGCTGGTATTTTCTAAGGAAATAAATTTCGTTATTGTTCAAAAAAAAGAGTCTTGATCTTTCTGTTTTGAAGCGATATCGTTAAATTCACCAGTTGTTTATTAAACCAA
>CAZOYZ010000090.1:0-2260 GCA_964584045.1 uncultured Prolixibacteraceae bacterium
CACTTTTTAATCGCTTTTTTATGATCGGATTACCACTTATTTTTACTATATTTGCATGTTAGGCACAAAAGAGAATACTGTGAATCAAATGTCTGATATTCATTGGGTTATAGAAATTCCATTCCCTACATAAAAACGTTTCAAGCGGGAGCAAAGTCGGGCAAGCCATAACTTTGCCGGACATGAAAATGTTTCGGGCGAGGACAAATACCAGATGAATTTTTTCCAGGCCTGCGCATCACAGGTTGCAGGTGTTTTGCCTAACCGTCTTTTGGGATGGATAACAGGAGTTTTGAGTAAGAACGAACAACAGAAAGATGAGCGATTTAGAAAGTACGCCGGTTAACGGAAACGGAAACGGAAACGGCAATTATTCAGCAGACAGCATTCAGGTTCTGGAGGGTTTGGAGGCCGTACGTAAGCGTCCTGCGATGTATATCGGAGATGTTAATGAAAAAGGTCTTCATCATTTGGTGTATGAGGTGATCGATAATTCCATTGATGAAGCGATGGGCGGATATTGTACCCACATTGATGTATTCATTAACGAAGATAACTCCATTACCGTCGTTGACGATGGTCGTGGCATACCTACCGAAATTCATACCAAAGAGAACCGTTCAGCCCTGGAAATTGTGCTGACCGTCCTTCATGCGGGAGGCAAATTTGACAAGGACAGCTACAAAGTATCGGGTGGTTTACATGGTGTAGGGGTTTCCTGTGTGAATGCGTTGTCCACACATTTAAAGGCGGAAATTCACAGGGATGGCAAGATATGGGTTCAGGAGTACAGCATCGGAAAACCACTTTATCCCGTTAAAATCGTCGGAGAAACCGACCGGACAGGAACCACTATTACCTTTAAACCCGACGAGTCCATATTCCTGGTATCCGTATACAAATATGAAATTCTTTCGGCCCGTCTGCGTGAACTTTCCTTTTTGAACGCGGGAATTACTTTGTCCCTGACCGACCTCAGGCAAAAAGACGACGACGGAGACTATAAAAAAGAAACATTCCATTCTGAAAACGGGTTGAAAGAATTCGTGGAATATCTGGATGCCACCCGTGAAAAACTGATTGAAGAGACCATACACATCAATTACGAAAAGGGTGAGGTCCCTGTTGAGATCGCGTTGAGCTATAACACCACGTTCACAGAGAATCTTCATTCTTATGTGAATAATATTAATACCATTGAAGGAGGTACTCATCTGACAGGTTTCCGGAGAGGATTGACCCGGACCCTGAAGAATTACGCGGAAGCATCGGGTATGCTCAGCAAATTAAAATTCGACATCAGCGGTGACGACTTCAGGGAAGGCCTGACGGCGGTGATTTCGGTAAAAGTGGCAGAGCCTCAGTTTGAGGGGCAGACCAAAACAAAGCTTGGGAATTCAGAGATCAGTCAGCCGGTAGATCAGGCTGTCAGTGAAATGCTGACCAATTACCTGGAAGAAAATCCCAGGGCTGCAAAGGCTATTGTGAACAAAGTCATTTTAGCTGCGCAGGCCCGTCATGCCGCCAGGAAGGCAAGAGAACTTGTTCAGCGCAAGAACGTTTTATCGGGCGGAGGGTTGCCCGGGAAACTTGCCGACTGCTCCGAACGGGATCCTTCGCAATGCGAAATCTACCTGGTTGAGGGAGATTCTGCCGGCGGCACCGCCAAACAGGGCAGAAACCGCCGTTTCCAGGCCATCCTGCCCTTGCGCGGTAAGATCTTGAACGTGGAAAAAGCGATGCAGCACAGGGTGTTCGAGAGCGAAGAAATCAGGAATATCTTTACCGCACTTGGTGTCACCATGGGTACGGAGGAAGACTCCAAAGCCATTAACACGGAGAAACTCCGCTATCATAAGATCATTATCATGACCGACGCCGATGTAGACGGAAGCCACATTGATACGCTGATCATGACGTTCTTTTTCCGGTACATGAAAGAGATCATTAAGGAGGGCTACCTTTATATTGCCACTCCTCCTCTTTACCTGGTCAAAAAAGGAAAAAAAGAGGAATATGCCTGGAGCGATCAACAACGCCTTCGGTTGATCGAAGAATGGGGAGACGGAAAAGAATCGTCTGTTCACGTCCAAAGGTACAAAGGTCTGGGAGAAATGAACGCCGAACAGCTTTGGAGTACAACCATGGACCCTGAACGGCGGATCCTGCGGCAGATCACCATTGAAAATGCCGCTGAAGCAGACCGGATCTTCAGCATGCTGATGGGTGACGAGGTTCCCCCCCGCCGTCAGTTCATCGA
>CAZOYZ010000090.1:2360-5694 GCA_964584045.1 uncultured Prolixibacteraceae bacterium
GATCGCACGCCGGCAAACCGGACAAAATTCTTCCGCTCCGTTGCTCTTCATCCGGCAGTCCATCATCGGACTGAAAATTCCTTTGCCGACATATCCGCCACCTTCAAAAACACCTAACGTATTCCTGTATTTCTCCTCCCGGGGAGTCGGCACAGGAGTTTTCCTGTCCAGCATATTTTGCCACTTGCTTCCAAAGTTGATCATGGTGGTAATATTAGGTTCCCAGGGCTCCGATTCCAAATTGTAAAAATCTTCGTAAGCCACTTCCGAAGAGTAGTATTCATCAGCCAGACCTGCAAAGGCATGACCAAATTCATGGATCAGTACCTGAGGAGTATGCGGATTATCGGCCGTTGAAACGGTTAAAAAATTATAAAAGCCACCACCCCCGTACCTGTTACTGTTCACCAGCACGCAAATATGATCACAGGGAACAACGGCTGCAGCATCATGAATACTCTTTATCGCCGTTACCGTCAGATAGCGGGGAACATCGAACGTGTAAAACGTGGAATTGAACGCGGTATTGCGGTAGATCCTTTCTCCCGGTACATCAGTCCCGGATTCCCGCGAAGGAACTTTCACAGCATACACATTAAAATCGGCTTTGTGCTGCGCAAAAGGTTGAGCCGCAAAAAGGATTCCCGTCATCCGGGAGACATCATTCATAAATTTCTCCATTTCCTCCTCTTTGTATCCTTCCGGCAAAAAAACCAGGTCTACTTTATGAGCAGGGTCTCCATGCTTGAGGATCTCCTCAGATTGATAAGACGGTACCTGTTCGTCCACAATAAAATAGTCGTCAGGATTGATCTCCACCGCTAAAAGCTGCTGATAACGACCCTCCCTGTCTTTCCGGTCAATCACAAACCTGACCCTGACCGCAGGGTAAGGCAGGATAGCCGAGTGGTAAAAACTTCTTTTTAGTGAACGTGATTCAGGAGTAGTTTGCCATTCCAGGAACAACGAACAAAATCCTTTCGAAAAGATCAATTTTCCGCTTTGGCTGTTGAATAGCTGATAGCGAAAAGATCCATAGTCATTTTTGTCGATCAGATTCACTTTGGAACCTCCGTAAAAGGGTTCCTTTTTCATCTGCCCGATAAAAGCTTCGGTCGTGGTGGCGGTACCTCCCAGCAGATAATCAATACGCAGGCTGCCGTCTTTAAAATTCAAGGAATAGTCATCCTGTGAATAAAGCAGGATTGATATATTCAGCAGGATAACCGCAAAGGAAGCTCGTTTCATCTTCAGTAACAATTTCTATTTGAATATAAATGTAACGACAAAATTTTTAAAAGTCATATTCGGGGACCTGAAGCGATATTTTTTAGCAGTCAAGAAGTCCGTAAATGTCGTTGAGAAATAAAAAAAATTATCCTACATTTGCTGCCCTGAATGAAAATGGCTTTTTACCAAATTAAAACGAAAAGCAGCCGGATTTTTTCAAATATCAGGTATAAAAACAGACATGATTCGCAATTGTTGTCATTTTGTACCTTTATATATCAGTTTTAAAAAGAAAAAACAGTTTAGGAATATGATGAATCAGGATTATATTGAACCGCTGCCGCAAATCGATGAGCTTGATGAAAAGATCCTCAAGCTGATCACTAAAAACGCCCGGATCCCTTTTCTGGAGGTGGCCCGTGAGTGTGGCGTATCGGGTGCAGCCATCCATCAAAGAGTTCAGCGGCTATTGAATCTGGGTGTAGTTTCAGGGAGTGAGTTCATTGTCAACCCTTCCAAGCTGGGTTATAACACCTGTGCTTACATGGGTATTTATCTTGACAAGGCAAAATATCACAGTCAGGTAGCCGAAGCTTTACAGAAAATACCTGAGATTGTGGAGTGCCATTATACCACAGGACAATATGCCATCTTCATTAAGATCCAGACCAAAACGAACGTACACCTGAAAAAGATCATTGATGAAGAACTACAGGAAATCGAAGGGATCGCCCGCACTGAAACCTTTATTTCACTGGGAATGGATTTTAAACGACAGGTTCCCATTAAATAGAAGATCGAACCATTTCTGTTTCATCTGCTTTTTCTTTTCAATCTGCTGAATTTTGATTATTTTTAGGTCAATTTTTTAAAAACCGGTAGAAAAAAATGACCTTACGTAATAATTTGGACCAAATAGACTTGCATATCCTGGATATTATCACAAGAAATGCCAGAATCCCGTTTAAAGATGTGGCCACCGAAGTCGGCGTCTCGCGTGCGGCGGTACACCAGCGTGTAAACCGGATGATTGACATGCAGGTGATCACAGGTTCAGGCTATCATATCGATCCTAAAAAGGTTGATTATAAAACATGTACCTATGTGGGCGTCTTCCTGGAAAAGGGTAGTTTCTATGAAAGCGTAGCGGCCCGTTTAACTGAAATCGAGGAAATCGTTGAATGTCATTACACGACGGGCGCCTATGCTGTTTTTGTCAAGGTCTATGCCCGTGACAACGAGCATCTGAAAGAAATCCTTAGCGACAGGATCCAGAAAATTCCCGGAGTCTCAAGTACGGAAACATTCATTTCGCTTGAAGAAACTTTTAAAAGGCAGGTACCCATTATTCTGTAGCTGCCGAACGTTGTCTCACTACTTCATAAACCAGCAATCCCGCGGCAACGGATACATTCAGTGACTGGATTTGTCCCCGTAAAGGAATTTTCACCCGTTCATCGGCAAGTGCAAGTATCCGGGGATCAATACCGGTTTCCTCCGAGCCCATGATCACGGCAACAGGACCGGAATAGTCAGCTTCAGTATACAGATTGGCCGATTTTTCGGTAGCTGCAACCACCCGTAATCCTGATTGTTGCAGGAACAAAACAGTTTTTCTCAGGTCGCGTGTCCGGCACACGGGCATCAGGTGCAAAGCTCCGGCCGATGTTTTGACCGCATCGGCATTGACCCGGGCAGCTCCCTTCTCCGGGATCAATACCGCATCAACACCTGCACATTCGGCCGTACGGACAATGGCCCCGAAATTGCGAACATCAGTTACTTCGTCAAGCACCAGGATAAACGGATCTTTGCCTTTCTCGAAAAGAGCGGGCAGAAAATTTTCAATATCGTAAAAAGTAACAGGCGATATAAAGGCAATCACCCCCTGATGGTTTTTCCGGGTGATCCGGTTGATCTTTTCAACAGGCACAAACTGGAACGGGATCTGATGTCCGCGGATCAGCTCAAAAACTTCCTGATATAACTCTCCTCCCGGTCCTTTCTTCAACAATACCTTATCGATATCTTTACCGGACTTAATGGCTTCAATCACTGCGCGGATGCCAAAAATCAAATCTTCTGTCTTTTCATTTACCATTTA
>CAZOYZ010000090.1:5794-14204 GCA_964584045.1 uncultured Prolixibacteraceae bacterium
GCTTTTAGCTGATCGTACTTCTCAAAAATTCCGGGATCATTCACAGATGCCGGATCGGCTATTTTTTTATCCATTTCTTCCATCTCATTTTCCAGGCCGGCAATGTCATTCTCAATCTGTCCAATGCTCTTCCCGAGGCGGGAAATATTCTTATTGATCTCTCTTTGTTCTTCATAGCTGATCTTACTTTCGGCAATCTTTTCCGCTTCACCTGCTGCCACTGCCGGAGTCCTGCCTGTTTGTTCAAGTTCCCTCAGCGATTCCATTTTCTTCTTGGCCAGAAAGTCGTAAATCCCGCCCAGATGTTGTTTGATCTTTTTGTTTTTGAACTCATACACACAATTGACCAGCCCGTCCAAAAATTCACGGTCGTGCGACACTACCAGCACGGTCCCGTCATAGGCGATCAAAGCTTCCTTTAATCGTTCTTTGGAACGCATATCCAGATGGTTTGTCGGCTCATCAAGCACTAAAAAGTTAACAGGTTCCAGCATTAATCTGATCATCGCCAGCCGCGTGCGCTCTCCCCCTGAAAGGACCCGAACCTTCTTTTCCACATCGTCGCCCGAAAACATGAACGCGCCTAAAATATCCCGGATCTTTGTCCGGATCTCTCCGACCGCGATCTGATCGACAGTTTCGAGAACGGTCAGATTTTCATTCAAGCGTTGTGCCTGATTTTGAGCAAAATAGCCTATTTTTACCTGATGCCCGATCTTCAGTTCCCCTGCGAAATCCAAATCATTATTGATTATACGCGCCAATGTGGTTTTGCCTTCTCCGTTTTTTCCCACGAAAGCCACCTTCTCTCCGCGTTCAATGGTCAGGTGGATATCATCAAGCACCTTCAACCTGCCGTAGCTTTTTGAAAGATGCTTGCAATCGACGACGACCGTACCTGAACGCACCGCCGGAGCAAAACGGATATTCAGACGCGAATGGTCTTCTTCATCCACCTCGATCCGTTCCAGTTTGTCAAGCATCTTGGTGCGGGACTGAACTTGTACCGCCTTGGTGGCCTTGTACCGGAACCGTTCGATAAATTGCTCCGTATCTTCAATCAGCTTCTGTTGATTCCGGTAAGCGGCCAGTTGAGTCTCTTTTTGCTCTTTACGCAACTCCAGATACCGGTCATAATTGGCCTTAAAGTCATAAATCTGCCCGAGAGAAATCTCGACGGTGCGATTAGTCACATTATTTAAGAACGCTTTATCGTGCGAGACCAGCACCACGGCGCCGTTATATCCCTTCAAAAAATCTTCCAGCCATTGGATTGATTCGATGTCCAGGTGGTTGGTAGGCTCATCGAGTAAGAAAATGTCCGGTTTTCTCAGCAGGATTTTGGCAAGTTCGATCCTCATCCTCCAGCCGCCGCTGAATTCCGAAGTCTGACGGTCAAAATCGTCTCTCTCAAAACCAAGCCCCTTCAAGGTCTGTTCAATCTCCGCTTCAAAATTGCCGCCTCCTATCATCACGTACCGGTCGTTGAGCTCAGTGAGCCGGTTGATCAGGTTCATATACCCGTCCGATTCATAATCTTCGCGGGTGATGATCTGTTGATTAACATCTTCTATTTCTTTTTTCAGGGTTAAGATCTCGTCAAACGCCTTTCGTGTCTCTTCAAAAACAGTCCGCGTGTCCGACACATCCATCTGCTGAGGTAAATATCCAAAGCGGAGGCCTTTCGGGCAGGAAACATTTCCGCTGGTCGGCTGCCGGAGTCCGGCCAGTATTTTTAGCAAAGTCGATTTTCCGGCACCATTTTTACCAACCAGCCCAATGCGATCCTTAGGGCTGATCAAAAAAGAAATCCCTTTTAATAAATCAAATCCTCCGAAACTAACAATCACCTGGTCGACCGAAATCATAACAAAAAATTTGAAGTGCAAAGATAACAGAATCTTCAGAGTCCGTGATCCCCGTTCGTTACTTTCCGTTCCTTTTTCTATTTTTGCAGAAACTTGAAAAAATGGGAAGAAGCCGGAAAAACAAACCTTTTTACGAGAGCGTGTTGATCACGGATATTGGTGCAGAAGGAAAAGCGATCGCACGCGTGGAAGGAAAGGTCATTTTTACCATGCATGTGATCCCCGGGGATGTGGTCGACTTACAGGTCATAAAAAAAAGAAAAAATTATTCGGAAGCCAACGTCGTGAACCTGATCAAAGAATCGCCCGACCGGATTGCTGCTTTTTGTGAATACTTTGGGATATGCGGGGGTTGTAAATGGCAGTATCTGCCTTACGAAAAGCAGCTTTACTACAAACAAAAGCAGGTGGCCGACCAGTTCAAACGGATCGGGCATCTCCGGTTTCCTGAGATCATGCCGGTGATCGGATCAAAAAATGAAACTCTTTACCGCAACAAGCTGGAATTCAGCTTCTCGAATAAACTATGGCTAAGCGGTGAGGAGATAAAGACAGGTAAGGCAATCCACCAGTCCAACGCGTTGGGATTTCACATTCCCGGCCTGTTTGACAAGATCATTGATATTGAAAAGTGCTGGCTTCAACCGGAGCCATCCAACGCCGTGCGTAACTATATCCGTGATTATGCGCTGGAAAACAACCTGGAATTTTTTGACATCCGCAACCAAAGAGGCTTTCTGCGTAATATGATTGTCCGCACGGCTTCTTCAGGTGAAAACATGTTGATCCTGTCCTTTTTTCACGAGGACAAGGAAAAACGTGAATCACTGTTAAAAGCCGTCACAGAACGGTTCCCGGAATTCAGCTCCGTGATGTACGTCATCAACACCAAGGCAAACGACACCCTTACCGACCAGGAAATCCTTACGTGGAACGGGAATGACCATATTTTCGAAGAGATGGAGGGTTTACGTTTTAAGATCGGCCCTAAAAGTTTCTATCAAACCAATTCGCTGCAAGCCTGTGAATTATACAAAGTTGTCCGTCAATTTGCCGGCCTGACCGGAACTGAGATCGTCTACGATCTGTACACAGGTACCGGCACGATTGCCTGCTTTGTGGCCCGGGGAGCTGCAAAGGTCATCGGCATTGATTATGTACGCGAAGCGATTGACGATGCGAAAGTCAACGCCATGATCAATCAGATCGGTCATGTCCGTTTCCATGACGGTGATATGAAAAAGATTCTGACGGGCTCTTTCATCCGTGAACAGGGTATGCCTGATGTGATCATCACAGATCCTCCGCGTTCGGGCATGCATGAAGATGTGATCAAAACCATACTGGCTGCATCGCCTTCCCGCATTGTCTATGTCAGTTGTAACCCGGCCACTCAGGCACGCGATCTGGCCCTGATGAATGAGCAGTATGAGATCACGAAAATCCAGCCGGTCGACATGTTCCCGCATACCCATCACGTGGAAAATGTCGTCCTGCTAAACAGACGTTCCCAATAAACTTTTAAGCAGCAGGTTTGTTTTGTGCGTATAGAAAATGCAAACATATGATCACCTTATTATCGCCGTCCAAATCACTGGATTTTGATTCAGAATCAGGTATCAGCAAATATACCAGACCTGTATTTCTGAAAGAAGCATCAGCGATCAATGCCCATTTAAGAACCCTGAAACCGTCAGATCTGGTCAGACTGCAGACAATTTCGGCCAAACTTGCCGAACTCAACTCCGAACGTAATTTAAAATGGAAAACCCCGTTTACCCTCAAAAATGCGAAACAGGCGGTTCTGGCTTTCAGCGGTGACGTCTATGAAGGAATGAATGCGTCTGACTTTTCGGAAGAAGAGCTGGACATTGTCCAGGAAAAGATCAGAATTTTATCGGGCCTTTACGGATTACTTAAACCGCTCGATCTGATCAAACCTTACCGTCTTGAGATGGGAACCAGGCTTCAATTTGGCCCGCACCGGGATCTGTATCATTTTTGGCAGGACAAAGTGACCGCCGCCATCAATAAAGAGTTAAAAAAGTCAGATCACCTGCTTGTCAATCTCGCCTCCCGGGAATATTTTAAAGTCATTGACCTGTCAACATTGAAAGGTAAAGTGATCACTCCTGTTTTTAAAGACAAAAAAGACGGCAAGTACATGGTCATTTCCTTTTTTGCCAAAAAAGCGCGCGGTCTCATGTGCCGTTTTATGGTCAACAACAGGATCTCAGATCCCGAAGATCTGAAAGCTTTTGATCTGGAAGGTTATCATTATAATCCGCATCTTACAAAAGGTAACAACTGGGTATTTACGCGTGAAAGATGACAATGACTTCAGACACAAGAGAGTTACTGAATACTTTATCAAAATGTAAAATCCCGGGCTGCAACCGGATTTAATCTCGTACTCTGTTACTTTTAATCCGGATAGTTTTTAACTTTACAAGTCCGGACCGGGACAGAAACCAAAATAAGCTCAAAATCAAAACATGGAAGATTCATTCAACGGAAAGAAGAGCGCTTATCAACGCATCGATAAATTCGACGGGAGGACGACGGAAAAGATCAGCCGCCTTTACAGTGAGATCATTCAGTTGCTGGGAGAAGATGTCGAACGCGAAGGACTTCAAAAAACGCCGGTGCGCATCGCCAAAGCGATGCAATTTCTGCTTCAGGGTTACGATCAGGATCCCGAGACGATGCTCCGTAATGCGATGTTCAGGGAGGAATACCGGCAAATGGTCATTGTGAAAGATATTGAGATTTATTCCCTGTGCGAACATCATATGCTCCCTTTTATCGGAAAAGCTCACGTAGGTTATATTCCCAACGGCTATATTACCGGATTAAGCAAAATTGCACGTGTGGTCGACGCCTTTGCCCGCCGCTTACAGGTACAGGAACGGCTGACGACCCAGATCAAGGAGTGCATTCAAAACACACTGAATCCGCTTGGAGTTGCTGTTGTCATTGAAGCTCAGCATCTTTGCATGCAAATGAGGGGTGTTCAGAAACAACATTCCGTCACAACAACTTCCGACTTTACGGGAGCCTTTGAACGTGTTGCCACCCGCGAAGAATTTATCCGGCTGATCAGTGCGAAATAAAATGAATGACGAGGTAACCTGATTGCATGATTTTTTTGTTTAAATTTCCGGTCATATGTATGAAAGGATCATTGAGACACTAATCAAGCTCTTTGCGATCATCACGAACTTCCGGGATGAGGTTCCCACATCAAGTACGGCCCTGGTCGAGTCTTACCTGAATGAAAACTTCAGCAGGGATCTGACCGGAAAATACCTGGAATTGTACCTCAAATTTATCAACTATTATCATGTTGAACACAGGGAAATTCTTTATGAAAATCAGGGCAAGGGCAATCGTTTTATTAACCGGAAGTATCTGAACGGGATTTGTCTGGGGATTGTTGATCATTTTGATCTGAATGCCCGTTTTATGATCGTTTCACAATTACTCAACTTCATAAACAAGCCCGGGGGTTTTAGTCAGGATGACCTGAAATTCGTGAATGTAGTTGCCCTTGGTCTGAAAATTAATCCGAAAGAATACCAAAACCTGTACCGGTTTGCCCTGTATTCTGCAAATAAGGTGAAAGACAAGGGCTGGCTTTTTGTTGTTAACGGCAATCCTGATTATCCCGACAAACAGGTGAAACACCTTACCCGCGAAAACCAGCAGGTAGAACTTGAGCTGATCAGGATACCAAGCATCAACACCTTGTTTTTCAAATATCAGGGTCCGAGAAATATGTATCTGAACGGGCACCGGCTCACGCATCACCGCTTATATATTTTCCCGCCGGGAGGCATCCTGAAAACATCCCGAATCATACCGATCTATTACAGCAGTATCATGACCCGGTTTATCCAGGACCCGGGGAAACCGATCATTGTATTTAACGCCGAGAATATTGAATACCGCTTCAATAAACGGATACGTGGTCTTCATCCGTTTAGTTTTCAGGAACGCTCGGGCGACCTGGTAGGCATTATCGGAGGCAGCGGAGTAGGAAAAACAACCCTGCTGAATGTCCTGAACGGGAAATTGAAACCGCATGCAGGCCGGATCCTGATTAACGGCTATGACCTGCATGATCCTGCCAATGAAGAAATCCTGAAAGGAGTGATCGGATACGTTCCCCAGGATGACCTCCTGATTGAGGAACTGACCGTCTATCAGAACCTGGAATTCAATGCCCGCTTTTGTTTCGGGAATATGGATGACGAACAAATCGAACACATCATTGAGCAGGCGCTTTCCAACTTTGATCTGCTTGAGGCCCGTGACCTGGTTGTGGGAAATCCGATGAAAAAGATCCTCAGTGGCGGACAACGAAAGCGTCTGAATATTGCCCTGGAGCTCATGCGCGAGCCTTCTGTTCTTTTTGTCGATGAGCCGACCTCGGGCTTATCGTCGGCCGATTCCGAAAAGGTCATGCACCTGCTGAAAAGACAGTGCTTGAAGGGGAAGCTGGTCTTCGCGAATATTCATCAGCCCTCGAGCGACATCTACAAGCTTCTAGACCGGATCATCGTCATGGATAAAGGAGGAAGGGTTGTGTTTTTCGGGAACCCGATGGACGCCATCACTTACTTCAAACATCAGGCAAACTACGTCAATCCGGATGAGAGCGAGTGCCTGACCTGCGGGAATGTAAAAACGGAACAGCCTCTCCGGATCATTGAAGCACGGATGGTGGATCCTTTCGGGAAAAGTATCCGCAAACGGAAAATATCGCCGGAGGAATGGTACCAAAGCTACCGGGAGAAAGTGGAACCTAAGGTGCTCGAGTTTATACGGGCCAATCCTGTTAAACAGGAAAAATTCCCTCCTGCCATATTCAGGATACCTGGCTGGTTCAAACAGCTCAAACTTTTTATAAGAAGAGATTTCCTTACAAAAAAGTCAAACAGGCAATACCTGAGTATTGCTTTGCTGGAAGCTCCGATACTCGCGCTGATACTTAGTTTCTTTTCGAAATATTCAGACCAGGGGAAATACCTGTTCAGTGAAAATGTGAATATCCCGGCCTTTCTTTTTATGAGCGTCGTCGTCGCCCTGTTTATCGGACTGAGTATCAGTGCCGAAGAAATCTTCAAAGACCGAAAGATCAGGAAAAGGGAAGAATTCCTGAACCTGAGCAAGGGCGCCTACTTTTGTTCAAAAATTATCCTTTTGTTTTTAATTTCAGCAATACAGGTATTCTCCTTTGTTTTGATCGGACATTACGTGCTGGAGATCCGTGACCTGACATTCTCAACCTGGGCCATTTTATTCTCCACCGCCTGCTTTGCAAACCTTCTGGGATTAAACCTTTCTGCCGGACTTGATTCGGCGGTGGCCATTTATGTCCTGATCCCGCTTTTGCTCGTCCCCCAGTTGCTGCTAAGCGGTGTGATCGTCGACTTCAATAAAATGCACCGCTCTTTAAGCAGTTACGACAAGACACCCCTGATCGGCGATCTGATGATCTCGCGGTGGTCGTATGAGGCTCTGGCTGTCAATCAGTTTAAAAACAATCCTTACCGGCGCCATTTTTTTGAACAGGAAACGACAAAAAATAATGCCGCTTTTAACGCCTACTTTCTGGTGCCTGAGGTGGAAAAAAACCTGGTAATCTATCATAAACTGTTAAAAGATCATAAAGAACAAGATGCGGACCTTCTTACGAATGTGCTGAAAAACTCCCTTCATGACTTCCTTCAAACAGTCAGTCCTTCATCCGATTCCGTTCTTTTTTCCATCGGATTGATCGGTACACCGGCATATAACGATCAGGCAAGCCGGCAACTGTTTGATTATCTCAAATCAGTAAAACGGGAATACGTGTACCGTTATGAGTCTGCAACAAGCGGGCTGGATCATTCCTATCAGCAGCTTCTGAACCGTTTCGGGGGCAACCGTGATGAACTGATTGAATTCAAAAACAGGTACGTCAATAAAAAGCTCGAACAACTGGTACGGGATAAGTATTCACCTCATAAGCTATATCTTTCAGACAACCGGATCTGGCAGGGAGACGAGCCGATCTACCGGGAACCGGTGTACCGGAACGGAAGTGCTCATTTTTATGCCTCCCGGAAATACCTGGGCACGCTTAAAACCGGGACAGTCCTTTATAATATTATCGTGATGTGGCTGTTCTCTGCCATTCTGGCAATTGCCCTGTATTTTGACCTGTTGCGAAAAATAATCACCTATGTTGAACGCTGGAGACTGACCCGCCAGGCCGAACTTCGCGAACGTATTTTCAATAACCCCATGGCTTTCATAAAAGGAAGCCGGGAAAACGGGTAGAACGAGATAAAAAAAATCAGCTATAATCCGCAAATTATAGCTGACCTGCTTCTTTAGGCGAAAAAGATCATTTGTCCACTAGTGTACTTTAAAAAATCGGGAAATAAACCGGACAATAGCCGCTAAAATAACAAGCCACTCAGGCCTTTCCGCCATGAATTCAATAATTTCTGTAATCATAGTTTGGTTTTTTTAGAATGTAAATAAAGAAATAT
>CAZOYZ010000091.1:0-4693 GCA_964584045.1 uncultured Prolixibacteraceae bacterium
TTCGTTGTCGTGTAGGTCAGGGCTGCATTATCTGCATTGGTTTCAATTAACGGGTATTGAGTCGCATTGGAAAGTATTTTCTGAATTCCGCCGGCCACATCGATATCGGTTTCACTTTCAACATTTGTTAAGCGCATAAGAACCCGCAAACTTAATGAGTTCGCGAACTTCCTCCATTTTGTCACATCACCGTTATAAATAATATCGCCTTTTATTTTCGGCGGATTAGCAACTGATAACAGGGTATTGGCTTTTTCCAGATCGGCCAGAATGCCTTTGTAAATTGTTTCCTGACTGTCATAAGCAGGTGCATAAATCGCATCTGTCTTCGCCTTAATCGCTTCCGTATAAGGAACTTCTCCCCACAAATCAGTTAATAGCTGAAACATCCATGACTTCATGATCAGGGACACGGCCTGATAACTGTCATTTTCTGTAGCAACGCCGATATTATAAAGCGATTGGGCCACACTTACCGAAGTATACAACTGTTGCCAGATCCCTGCGGGGCTTCCCCATTCAAACTGGTCGAATGACGTGAAAACGGTCCGTGCAGCATACTGTGCCATCAGGTTTCCTTTATCCCATGCTTCAACAACAGTCAGGTTTACAGGATCCTTACAAAGTCCGGTAAGTAATAATTCAGGGTTATTCTCAATGGAAGTCGGGGCATTCGGATTTTCATTCATGTCTCCGAAGTCATCGCACCCCAACAGAATCAACAACGCGATGAAGACGATGCTTTTATTTAAGAATTTCATATCTCTGACTTTTTAATGATTTTAAAACGTGATATTGAAGTTGAAACCAATATTCCGGGTAGAAGGTAAACTGAAATCCTCAACCCCTGGAATCAGATAATTCCCTGACATTCCAAAAGTTTCAGGATCACCGTGCGGAAAATCAGTCCAGAGGGCCAAATTTCGTCCCACCACAGAAATTTTAATGCTTTCAATAAACGAATTGGCCAGAATCTTCCGGGGCAACTCATATCCTATTTTCACTTCCCTTAATTTGACATAAGATGCGTCATAAATACCTTCTTCTTCATTTTCGCGCTTGTACCGTTTGTTATGATACGCTGAAGCATGAACAATGACATCATTCTCCACATAATCGCCGGCAGAAGTCTGTCTCCATCCGTCTCCGATCACCCCATCGGTATATGCCACACCTCCGTCGGTCCACGAAATGCCGCCATCTTTAATACCTGGCTTCGGCCCCCCGTGTTCGGGATCCCTCCCCCAAAGGGTTTCTACAATATTTCCTGAAGTAGCCGCGATAAGTCGGGTAAGCGAGACTAACTCCCCTCCCTGGCTCCAGTCGAAAAGGAAGCTGAAACTGACATTTTTATACCTCAGCTCGTTTAACAAACTCATCCGGAAATCCGGATTATAATTGCCCAGCTTGCGGAGTGTCCCATCTTCGAGAGGCAGACCTTTACTATAGATTGGGCGTCCGTCTGCCGGATTTCTGGCCAGCCCGGTGCCGTACATAGACCCCATCCGTTCACCTTTCTTTGCAATGATGGAAATTCTGTTCCCGGTTATGGTATAAGAATCGACCCCAGGCGCCAGCTCTTCCACGTAAGCCCGGTTCCTCGAGTAATTAAGCGACGTTTCCCAATTCAAACCCTGCTTTTTCTGAATAACAGTTCCTGTCAGCATGGCTTCAATCCCTCTGTTTGATATTTCCCCGGCATTGATCCACATCTGAGAATATCCGCTCGAATAGGGAAGCTGGGTTGCCAGGATCTGGTTTTTGCTCAGACCGTAATAATAAGTAAAATCAATCCCCAGCCTGTTGCCGAAAAATTTCAGATCCGCACCTGCCTCATAGGTTGTTGAAATTTCAGGTTTCAGCTTTGAGTTTGCAAGCGATCTGGATTCCTTTGCGATCAGATTATCTCCCCATGGTGTATCAAACGTGTAGGTGTCGAACAGGTTGTAGGGATTGGTGTCATTACCGACCTGTGCAATGCCAAAACGTAATTTGGCAAACGAAACTGCTTCGGGCAGGCGAACCATCTCCGACAGGATGGCACTAAGCGATACAGACGGATAGAAATAGGAGTTATTGTTCGATGGCAGCGTACTGGACCAATCGTTCCTCCCCGTGAGGTCGACATAGAATCTGTCTTTGTAGGAAACCTGAACGGTCCCGTAAATACTGCGGATCTCTTTTTCATACCTGTTCATGGTTGACAACAACGGGACATTTGAATTCGAAAAATTATAAATACCCGGTATCACCAGCTTCTCTGCCGAAAGTGCACTGTAATGGTCCTTTTGATTCATCAGATTTCCACCCAGAGATCCTGAGAACTGAATCTTGTCACCGAAATTCTTGTTATAGGACACGAGAAAATCAGAGTTCACTTCCCTGAAGATCACGTTGTCTTCGCGGTATTGTCCGTTGGGAAAGCGCTGCGTGCTGAAAGCCCTCTTCCACGAACGCAGTTCGTTGTAATAATCCAATCCGGACCGCAGCATCAAACTTAATTCATCCGTGATCCTGAAATTGACGGAAAAGTTTCCGATAAGGCGGTTCTTGTCCAGTCCGTTTGTATTTTCATAGGCATTGAAATAGGGATTGTCGTGATAGTTACAATTAAAGTTAAACTGCTGATAGCCGTCATTTCCTTTTTGCCAGTAATCTTTCATGTTGCCCATGTTAATCTGCTGACCCCACCAGGACCAAAGGAACATCACACTCTCTGTTCCGTAACCATTGACAGCCCTGTTGTCACTGTAACTGTTAATATAGGATACGGATGTTTTTACGTCTATCCTGTCTGATAGCTTGTACGTTGAATTAAACGAAATGGTGTTCCTGTCCAGTCCGGTATTGGGCATAATATCCTCATTATGAAAATTCGTCAGCGAAAGCCTGAAATCCGACTGGTTATTCGATCCGTAAAATGCCACACTGTTTGTCGTGGTAATCCCGGTCCTGAAATACTGATCGATGACACTTCCGTGATTGATCCAGGGAGTCGGCGTAATTTCACCACGCCTTGCCAGGTCAAGTCCCGTTTTTCCTAAAATATGTCCGATGCCATGCACATCTCCGCCACGAAGGCCGGTTGAAGTGGGGGAATCAAACTGCGGAATTAACCGTCCATCTAATTTAGGTCCCCAGCTTTCATCAACTCCGTCGTAAAGTCCGCCACCATAACCGTCGTGAAAGCGAAACTGTCCGTTTTTCCCCTGCCCGTACTCTTCCTGGTAATCCGGTGCAGCCAGAATCGTTTCGATTGAAGTAGTCGAATTAAAACTGATGCCGACACCTTTTTTTTGTTTTCCGGATTTCGTAGTGATCAGGATGACCCCGTTACCTGCCCTTGATCCGTATAAAGCCGCAGCGGCAGCTCCCTTCAGGATTGAAATAGATTCGATGTCTTCCGGATTTATTTCAGCGGCGCCATTGCCAAAGTCGACATTCATATTTTTATTCATGCCGGAACTCCGGTTATCGGTATCGTTCCGGATAGGAATACCGTCGACCACAAACAGGGGCTGATTTGTTCCTTTGAGTGATGTTTCGCCCCTTATCACGATCCTGGAAGAACTTCCCGATCCGTTGGCACCTCGAGTAATATCTACTCCGGCCACCCTGCCTGCCAGCGAATTGACAAAATTTGCTTCCCGGGCTTCCGTGATTTCAACGCCATCTTCCTGTTCCACCGAGTAGCCCAGGGCTTTATTCATTCTTCTGATACCAAGAGCAGTCACAACGACTTCATCGATATCCTGGGTGTCCTCCAGCATTTCCACGTTAATCATTGATTCAGTACCGACCGATACCTCCCGGGGTTTCATCCCTACAAAGGAAAATACAAGCGTCGTACCAGCCGGGACCTCGGAAAGCGAATACCTTCCGTTAGCATCAGTAAGCACCCCACGGGTTGTCCCCTTTATAATCACCGTAACACCGGGCAACGGTGTACCGGAAGAATCAGAAACCCTTCCCGAAACTGTGAGCGACTGACCGGCCAGACCGGGAATCGTAAGACCATTCTTCCTTTTCACCACGATATACCGGTCGATCATTTTGTACTCAAGGCCTGTGTTGGCCAGCAAATGGTTCAATACCTCTTCGATCTTCTTTCCCCTGATATCGACAGAAATCCCCTGAACCGGGGTAATCTCTTCCTTGTTGTAATAGAACCCATAATCAGACTGGTCCTCTATTAACCTGAATGCATCAACTAAAGTCCCGTTGCTCAGGGTAACATTCAGTTGAGTTGCCTGGGAATAGCTGGCCGCATTGGCACTTAAAATAATCGCGAAAATCAATAAGCCAGTTATTTTCATAATACATGTAATTTTTCTTCGCAGCCGGTAAAGACTGTGAAATTCCAATTGTTTTTTCATAAATTTGCTTGATTAAAAATGTGAAACTTTTGTTTTACGGTAAGGCGGTGAAATATTTCCGGTATTTCATCGCCTTTTTGTTTACGACATAGGCATTACTTTTTTTTGATGTTTATAATATTTTTTTCACTCGCTCGCGGAATATATTCAAATTGAACAGGCGCCAGCAATTCGATGGCCATGATGGTCTGGTCAATCGGCTTATTACGCAGAATAATTCCGGTAACCTGGTATGTTTTCAATTCTTCGCTCTCAAACCTGATCTCCACGTTATACCAGCGTTCCAGTTTTTTGGCAATCTCTCCGAGTTGTTCCTG
>CAZOYZ010000091.1:4793-14175 GCA_964584045.1 uncultured Prolixibacteraceae bacterium
AAATAATGAAACTGATCTCCGATCAAAAAGGCGATCAGAATTAGGGCTGCATATTTCGACGCACTAATTGCAAACCTCTTAAAAGTAGTTAAGCGAATGACATGGCGGATCGATTTCCAGGATAACTCCTTATCCAGCCCGCTTAATACTTTTACTCCTTCATGAATCTTTTCTGCCCGCTGATACATCTGCTTGTTTTCTTTTTCCTGTACCCATTCTTCGAAAGCGGTTTGCTGTCTTTCGCTTAACTCATGATGGAGTTTGTCTATGATCAAATTCCAATATGAACTATCTTTTTTTTTCATTCCGGTTCGTCTCTGCTTTAAAGACGAGAAAAAAGGAGAACAAGGTTGACAGCAGCGGCAAAAAAATTATTCACGACGGCGTAAAAGGGACAACAGGAAGAAGCTTTTTGGATCGAGTTCTTCTTTCAGAAACTGGTAAGCACGCACCATCTGTGTTTTCACTGTGCTCACCGAAATATTCAACCGGATTGCGATTTCTTTGTAGGTGAGCGATTCAAAGGCTGCCAATTGAAGAATTTTCCGCCTTTGCTCAGGAAGCTTTTGGATCGCAGCATGAAGTTCGACATAAATATCATAATGATCAATCGCTTCATCGTCAGGAAGATCGGGCAGAAAATCCAAATCCTGATGTGGATGATGCGATTTCCGTGAATGATCAATCACCCGGTTCTTCAACATGAAAAACAAATATCCTTTCACCGATTTTTGGATCAGGATATGCTCCCGCTGCATCCACAATCTTACAAAGCAATCAGAGACGAGTTCCTCAGCAAGAAAATGATCGGGAACAACTTTTTTGGCCCACACGCTGAGCTGAATGAAATAACGGTCATGAAGTACCCTGAGAGCATCCAATTCTCCCTTCCTGATATTCTCCCAAAGAGTCAGATCGTCTGTATTTTTCATAAAGCTTTGGTTAGAATCCCAAATGTAAAAAAAAACAGGGCTGTATGCAATGCCGGAGCCTGATTCCTGACGCTACATGCAGGATAACAGGTACCGGGAATAGTGGAATTAAAATAATTATTGCGTAATAAGCAATAAACACTAACTTTGTTTGGATCGTATCATCGTGGAATTGAAAGTCGTGAAATTGAAAACTTCGTTGAAGACGTTATCGCTTTACGACCTCCAATCGTACCATAATGGAATTGAAACCACAGGAACCTATAGGATCATGGAAACCACGGAAAAAAATAAATTGTTAAAACAAATTCTGTGGGATTATAATGTACCTGTCGAAGAAATTGAGTCCGTTCTGAAAGGGAAAAGGAAATTAGCAGGTCATTATAACCGGGAGATGCTTTTCCTGAAAATAATTGAATCATACTCCTGGTTTACTGTGATCCAATTATTTACTCCAAACGAAATCCATCATTTGCTAACCCCTCAACTGATTAGCAAACTTAGATCTCCTTCATTACGCCGGAAATATGAATTCGTCAGAAACAGATTACAGGAAATTATACGGGTTGCAGGATAAATTCCTTAAATGGTGGCGCACACTGGAACTTCCATTTTATCTAACGGGAGGAACAGCCCTTGGACGGTTTTACCTCAACCATCGCTTCAGTGAAGACCTCGACTTTTTTACAAATGCCGACACCAAATACCTTGACTATATTTCAGAATTGAAAAACAAAATTCCGGAACGGTTTACGGTCAACCTCCAGCAATCGCCTTTTTCTGACGACTTTACCCGCTTGTTTATTACTGAAGAAAATATCAATCTGAAAATTGAATTGGTAAATGACGTTGATTATCGAACGGGAAGCTCCGTTGAGTACCAATATGGCCTGATCGATACGCCCCTAAACATTTTATCCAACAAATTAACAGCAATAATCAGCCGGGACGAACCAAAGGATATTTTCGACATTATTTACATCTCAATGACTTATTCTTTTAATTGGCAGGATGTTTTTTATCATGCCAAACGAAAAGCTGTGATTAATGAACTTGATGTTGAACAGCGTCTGATCTCATTCCCAATCAGTTGGTTCAGAAACGTGAACTGGCTGGATAATCCGCTTAATTTCGATTTAACACAACAAAAACTGAAGCAAATTGCTGATGACTTTCTGCTTGGGAAACCCAATTCCTTGGGGAAAGACCAGATACCTATAGATGAGGCAAAACCACTATAGTCCCACTATCTTGATGGTGCTTCACACAGATTAAGCATAGATTTTTAAAAAAATAACAGATTAACAGATGCGTATTTCTTTTTATGTCAGTAAGGCTTTCATGTATTCTGCACCTGTTCACCGGCGAGAGACTTAGCCAGCAGATAAGATTTTTCTCCTTTACCTTCCTGCGCCCCGATCACGACGCGGCTAAAAGTATTATGTGCCAATCCTGATGCTTTAAAACGGACGGGTATGTAATTCTCTCCGTAGCCCCTGGCGAACCCTTTCGGGTCGATCGATTCGATCAACACGACCTGTTCCTTTCCGATGAACCGGGAAAAGTATTTTTCGCGGTTTTCTTCCGACTGAATACGGATTTGCTCGGAGCGCAGGTTTTTTACCTTTTCGGGGATATGGTTCTCCATCCGCTCCGCGCGGGTTCCCCTGCGTACCGAATACTTAAAGGTGTGCACGTGACTGAACCCGAACCGGGCCACTGCATCCAGGCTCTCTTTAAAATCCTCATCCGTTTCTCCCGGGAATCCGACGATCATGTCGGTGGTAAAATTGAATTCCGGGTACCGGATTTTAAAACGCTCAACAATCGACGTAAAACGGGAAAGATCGTACATCCGTCGCATGCGCAGAAGCACCCTGTCCGAACCGCTTTGCAGGCAAAGATGGAGATGCGGCACCATCCTGGGGTGCCGGAACAGGTCATAAAAGCGATCGCCAAAGCCATCAGGTTCGAGCGAAGAGATCCGTATCCTGAAATCGCCGTGAACATTCAGGATGGCTTCCAGCACGTCCTCGAAGCGCTTGTCCTCCCATTCGTAGCGTCCAATATTCACACCGGTGATTACCAGTTCTTTAAAGCCATTGTCAAGGGTCTGTTTTACATTATCGATGATCCGGGGAAGCGGACGGCTGATCGCACGGCCACGGACCATGGGAATAATACAAAACGTGCAAAAATTATCACATCCGTCCTGGATCTTGATCGCGCTGCGGGTGTGCAAGCTTTTGTCGACCGGACTATAGCGAAACACATCGGCAACCAGCTTTTCGGGGTGCAGGATTTCTCCGTTGAAATGGGCATCGACCAAAGAAAGCACCGAACTCTTACGGTTGTTCTCCACCACGTAGGTGATCCGATCTTCCCTCTCGAGCTTTTCCTTATAATGGGTAGCCATGCAACCGGTCACCACCACCACGGAGCCCTTGTTATTCCGCGCTGCCTGGCTGATGATGTTCCTCGATTTCTGATCGCTTTGATTGGTCACGGTACAGGTATTCACCACCACGACATCGGCCTGTTCCCTGAAGTCGACCACCTCATAGCCAGCCTGGTCAAAATCCGACACGAGTGCGTCGGTTTCATACTGGTTCAACCGGCAACCCAGCGTTTTAAAAGCTACTCTTCTCCTTTCGGTCTCACTCATGACTGAACTTTCTCCTCCTGAGGGACCAACTCCCCGCTCAGCGAAAAGTCGGCCGATGAAGTTATTCTCACATCAACCATTCTCCCCATCAGCTCAGGCATCCTTTCATCCAGGCGAACCGTCAGTTTTCCCTCTGTTAAACCTGTTGTGAGGCCGGTCTTCCGGTCGGTACCGTTCACCAGTACCCTCACGGTTTTTCCGATCTGCTGCCTGTTATAGTCGCGGGTGTGGATCTTCAGCACCTCCGATAACCGGTGATGCCGTTCCTTCTTCACCTCCGGCGACACGTCGTCCTGCCAGCGGTAGCTTGCCGCTCCCGGCCGGGGAGAATACATGGCAATGTATGCCATATTAAAACGAAATTCATGGAAAGCGGCGACCGTATTTTCAAATTCAGTTTCACCTTCTCCGGTAAAACCAACGATAATATCTGTAAACAACGTCGCCCGGGGAATTAACTCCCTGATATCGCCAACAATCCGCCGGTATTTCTCCATGGAGTGACGGCGGTTCATTTTGATCAGTACCTTCTCGTCGCCGCTTTGCATCGGCAAATGGATTTGTTTGGCCAGACACGGATATTCAGCGATCACCTCGATCACCTCGCGGGTCATGTCCTGCGGATGCGGAGAAGTAAAATAAACCCAAAACTCCTGTCCCGATAACTTTCCAAACCCACCGATCCGGCGCAGCAGTTCGGCAAAACCGATTTCGCCGCCCTCTTTATCCAGTCCGTAGGAATTCACATTCTGTCCAAGCAGGGTAATTGACTTGTAACCCTGCGAAACCAAATCACGAACCTCGTCAAGGATTTCCCCGGAAGGCCGCGAGACTTCACGCCCGCGGGTGTAGGGGACTGCACAAAAGGTACAAAATTTATCACAACCGTTCTGGATCGGCACAAAAGCTTCGTAAGAGGACTGATAGTGGGGGCGGATGTGCCAAAGATCGGCAATATGTTCATTTTTAGGCATCACCGGGGCCGGATTACGCAGGGCGGCTTCATTCACCACGCCATACTGGCGGATCGTTTCCGGAAGCTGGCTTAATTCGCTCATCGGGAAGATGATGTCGAATTGCTTCAGCAGCTTTTCCTTGTCGGCAGGTAAGACACAACCCGACAGAAAAGTGATCAGATTACGCCGGTTTTTCCACCTGTTCCACTGGACAATTTTATTGTAAACTTTGTCGATTGGCTTTTGCCTCACCGAGCAGGCCAGCATCCCCAAAAGAGTTGCTTCGTCTTCCCGTTCGGTACGTACATAACCCATCTGTTCCAGTACAGCGCTCACCCGCTCGCTGTCCGAAATATTCATCTGGCAACCCAGGGTTATTAAGTGGTACTTCATCATTCAAAAATATACTTCGCAATGGATCTGATCACGTTCAAATCCTTTTTCTTTCAGGATTTCCAGTGCATCAAAGATCATATTGCTGTTCCCGCAAAGATAAAACTGCGTTTCTCTTTCAAAAATGGTATCTCTCAGATACCCCGTCAGCCTGCCCTGTACCTGGCCGGTCTGATCACCGGAGGTACATAAGATATACCGCTGAGGATCATATTCACCTCTGTCGTACGCTTCATTCCCATAGCGTACCCCATGGATCAACTGATAATTCAGTCCGGGGTGAGTACGCACCATACTGCGAAAAGGAGCAATACCGGTGCCGCTGGCAATAAATACATACCGGTGATCTTCCTTTTGTTTTTCGTCGATCCGGAATTTCCCGAACGGACCATGCACCTCTACAAGATCACCAACCTTCAGCTTACCAAGTTTCGGGGAAAAATACCCGTCTTTTACTTCCTTGACCAGCACTTCCAGCGATCCATCGTTTTCGCCGCTGTAAATGGAGTATTCCCTGCTCTGATAGTCTCCCAGAATTCCAAGGGAAATATGCTGCCCGGCCCGGTACCTGAAACGGCTCCCGGGTAATTTCAGCGAAAAAGTCTCGTCGGTCAGCCACCTGATCTCTTTCACTTTATAATAGCTTTCGTCTATTCGTATATCCTGTTTTAATTCAATTGGCATGCAAAATCAATTTCATTAGTCGTTCCTCACGCTCGGCAAAGCCTCAAACTGCGTTTGGCCTTTGCTCTTGCTCAATCGAAACGTTCAATTTCATTAGTCGTTCCTCACGCTCGGCAAAGCCTCAAACTGCGTTTGGCCTTTGCTCTTGCTCAATCGAAACGTTCAATTTGAGCTGCAAAAGTAACAATTTTTTATTAACGGATATTTAAATCTTTAATTGATCCTTCAAAAAGACAGGTAGAATTCCCTGGTCAGTTCGCGGTATTGCGTCGTATAATCGGACGAACCGGTGCGTCTGATCAGGATGTCGCCCGCCTGCTCCGGTCCGGGGGATGCGGCCAGTTCGGCCAGCACGCGGTGAGGTTTTTTTGTCTCATCAGGAGCGACCCTGCTCAGCCTGCGGATAAACAGGGCGTTTTTCCGGACAAGAAAGCGCAAACGTTCTTCCTTTTCAACAGGAAGTATGACACTGATCTTACCTGCAGGAGAAAGAAGGTGTACGGCTTTCTCCAGCAATTCTTCCAGGCTCAGGCTGTCCGAATGGCGCGCCTGCGCCCGCTTTGCGACGACCGGCTTTGGTGAATTTTCAAAAAACGGAGGATTGGAAATGATATGATCGTATTTCCGGATAGTTTCAAAGGCCTGGAACGTGCAAACCTCCAGGTTGATCCTGGAATGCCATTCCGAGCTCCGGAAATTGGAAAGCGCTTCTGAAGCCGCTTCAGGTTCCGGTTCAACGGCATCGATAATGGCACAGGAACGCTGCGCAGCCATTAAAGCAAGCAATCCGGTGCCGGTACCGATGTCCAGGATCCGTGATGCAGCTTCAAAATCAGCCCAGGCACCCAGCAAAACTCCGTCAATTCCTACTTTCATTGCTGCCCTTTCCTGAGAAATCCGGAATTGCTTAAACTGAAAGAAATTATTTCTTCCCATACCCGAATGTAACTGTATCCGGCTGCAAAAATAAAAATTCTCCGATGTTTGCGGGCCCAAATCGGATCCCGTTTCATTTTAAAAGTCCCGGATGTTAATTTTGAGTTAAAAGTTGGATCCGGCATATCTGAAATCCAAACCACGTCCTATCTTTGCAGCCTCAAAATCAGTTACTATTTTTATTTACGCAATGATTCTGAAAAAAAGGGATATCTACTTTCTGCTGATCTTGTTATCGCTCGTCGGGTATGCAGTCTGCCACCGGATCTTTGACGACGCAAAAAGCAACGGGGCACAGGCCAAAACGATCCCCGTTACCGATGAAACGGTCTTTATGTTCCAGGCAACCGGGATAAACGACACCGCTGTTCCTGTTCTCAGGTAACCTTTCACGCCAATGCTTCCGTGAATGTGCCGGCTCAGATTTGCGAATATGCTGCCGGGACGAGGAACTTTTTATTCACTACGCTCACGGTATTGGCATATTCAGGTTTGTTACTCATCTCTTGCCATTTGGCAGAGCTTCTGAATTTTTTCCAGTTTTCGGTGCGTTCGTCCATATCCTTAAACCAAAGCATGTAAATCAGTGCCGGCATCTGCGGACCTGCCAGGATCTCTCCAAAAAAAGTGGCATGTAAACCTACTTCATCGAATAATGCCAGTTCTTCGCGGTTAAACATTTTTATTTTACGTTGCCCCGCTTCTTCCTGATTACTTTCATAAAGGCGTAATTCAAACAGGCCCCTTTCTTTTTCGGGCATACGCATTTGCGGGATGGCATCAAAGGCTTCGAGCAGAAAGGTTTCGTAACGCAGAAAAGCGCCTTTTTCGGCAGTTTCCTCGAAATAAGCAGCGGCATTCGCAAGGAAAAGCTTATTTTCCCACAGGTTTTTCCTGACCTGGTGATACCCGGACAGCGAGGGGTAAACCAACAAATGATAAACTGTCGGGGGCTCTGTTTGTCCGTATTCTTCAAATGCGCCTACTTTAATTCCGCATTCGTTCATGGCCGGTATCAGGCTGTTGATATAGAACTGATCCACCTTCTCTTTCTGCCCGTTGTTCTTATAGTGGTACACCCGCAGTTCATAGATCTCCTTTTCCTGTGCTGACTGCTGTACTCCGGCTGCTGCCTGTCCTGTTAATGCAGCTCCTGTGATCAGGGCGGTGCCCTTTAAAAAGTTCCGACGTTCCATATATTCCGTTTTTAAGTGATTATTCAAAAACTCCGATGCCAAAAAGTGCAAAATCATATTTTACCGGATCGGACGGATCAAGTAAGCGAAGATTTGCTGTCACTTCAAGCACGGCCTTCCAGTCGTTCTGCCCGCGGGACAGCAATCCCAAACGGCGGGCCTGGGTGCCGGTATGCACGTCCAATGGTAACATCAACGCCGACACCGGAATCGCTTTCCAAAGGCCGAAATCCACTCCCCTCTCATCGCTTCGTACCATCCACCGTAAAAACATGTTCAACCGCTTGGCCGATGCCCCCCTGTCAATATCGGACACATGCTTTTGAGAGCGCGGCTCATGGGAAACTTCAAAAAAAATCTTCCTGAAATAACGAAGCGCCGATCCCACCGATTGTTCGAGCTGATAACCCGTTGTAAAAACTGCCTCCAGCCCGCCGTGGTTCACGTAAATATTCTTTAACGAGCGAAGAAAAAAAATGCAGTCCGTGCCGTTAAAGGTGCGGTGTTTAAACTCAGAAAGATGTTGCCATTCCCTTTCGTCGGTATGGATAAGAAATTCATACGGATTATTATCCATGAACTTCATGAGCCGTGACGCATTTCTGATGATCGTGGACCGGAGACCCCAGGCGATGCCGGCTGAGAGAAAGCCGGAAATCTCGATATTTTCCTTCAGCGAAAACTGCCGGGGAACCTGAATGGGATCCGTTTCAATGAAAAAGGGTTGATTATATTGAAGGGCCTTTTCATCGAGCATCTCCCGAAGTGTCTGAATGTCCATTTAACTGTTTTCTATCATTCCGTCACGCATGCGGATGATCTGGTCCGACTGGCTGGCAAAATCCTCATCATGCGTCACAATAACCAACGTTTGATTAAATTTGTCGCGCAAACGAAAGAACAGATCGTGCAACTCCTTTCTGTTTTTTGTATCCAGATTGCCTGAAGGTTCATCTGCCAGGATCACAGAAGGATCGTTGATCAGCGCCCGTGCCACAGCGACACGCTGCCGTTCCCCTCCCGACAACTCCGCGGGCTTATGGGTCAATCTTTCTTCAAGACCCAGAAAAGTCAATAATTCTCTGGCCTTTTTCTCAGCCTCCTTCTTCGGACGTTTGGCAATAAACGCAGGGATGCAGACATTTTCGAGGGCATTGAACTCGGGAAGCAGATAATGAAACTGAAAAACAAATCCGATTTCCTGATTCCGGAAAGCGGCGAGCTGCTTTTCCTTTAAAGAAAAAACCGGCTTATCTTTGATCAGTAATGTTCCTGAGTCGGGCAGGCTCAGGGTTCCCAATATCTGGAGCAAAGTTGTCTTTCCGGCCCCGCTGGGGCCGACAATCGAATAAAGGCTCCCCCCCGGTATTTCAAGATCAATGCCTTTCAGTACCTGCAGGTCACCAAACGACTTTTTTATGTGCCTTGCGCGGATCAATTGAATTAGTCGTTAAACTCCCGCTCAAGATCATTGGAAAGATCTGTCGTTTTCTCTTTCACCTGATGCGACACCTTTTCAATATCCTGACCAATCTTTTTGGTCTCTTCTTCCACGGTCGACTTCATCTCCCTGATATCTTTTTTGATCTCACTGGTATTTTCTTCAAGCTCCCGCTTTAT
>CAZOYZ010000092.1:0-14158 GCA_964584045.1 uncultured Prolixibacteraceae bacterium
GCAGCCAAAATTTAGCTGAGACGATGTAGCGGCGGCGTTTTTGCTTCCTTTTTTCGCTGCAGAAAAAAGGAAGTGCCTCTTCGGCATGAGGAGTTCCACTATTTACTTAACTCCCTTTTCAGCAGTTTCACGTTGTTATCCAACCGTTCGATGGTTTCGTCTTTTTCGCGGCTCTGAGCTTTCAGATTGTCAATTTCGCCCTGCAGGCGGAGCAAAACAGCCCCTTGTTCCTCAAACCGCTGATCTTTTAAGCTAAGTTGTTCGTTTAGCCGTTTGGCGTCGTCGTCCTGGCGCGTCAGGTTAAAACGTAACTCCGAGAGTTCATTTTTCGCGTTGCTGAGCTCCTGTGCCAGTTCCTGGTTTTTATTTTGAAGGACCGTTTGCGCGTCCCGGCTTTTTTGAAGTTCTTCATTCATGCGTCTTTTTTCATATTCAAAGGCGTACAGTTTTTCTTCGATCGTGGCATCCTTCTCTTTGACATTGGAATTCAGTAGATTGATCTGACCGTTCAGATCGCCGATCATCTGATCTTTTTGCGCGTTGCTGGTTAAAAGCTCCTGTTTCATCTTCTCAAACCCGGCAATCATCTCTTCAATTCTGTTCGCCTGGGCCTCATTTTCGTCCGTCAGCTCACGGACACGTTGTTCTGCCCTTAACTTGGACGATTCCATCTCAACGAATTTCTTTTTCAAAACGCAGGACGGGAAGCATAATGCACCTATCGTGATCAGTAAAACAAGCCGGTTTGTATTCATTGCATACGTTTTTCGTTTCAATTTAGCTGTGCATAATTTGCGTACTAAGTGTCATCACTTTTCTAAAGAACATCAACGTATGGAACTCGCCAAATAAACATTGAGCTGGGCGAAAACGGTGGTTTTTATGGCCCGTTTCAGATGTTTATTTCAGTTTTTGGGTCCCAGGTAATAACGTTTTCGGTCTGCTGATGTTATCCGGGCTAAAAATTTTTCGTATTTTGTAACGTTCTGTTAAGGAAACTAAAGTAGGAAAAATTTTTAAGGTTAAAAAATATAATCAGACACATGAGGCAATTCGCGATTTTTCTTTTACTATTCCTGCCGGTTTATGCATCGGCACAGCCAAAAACACTGAAGGGCCGTATTGTGGATGCATCTACCCAGCAAGGCGTGGCATACACGAACATCGGGGTTGAGGGGACCTTTTGCGGGACTGCAAGTGACGAAGGAGGATTTTTTGAATTAAAAATACCCCAGGAGCTTTTTTCGGAAAAATTATTTGTCTCGGCGGTGGGATACCGGACTGTCACCTTCAGTCTGAGTGACTTGTCCGGTGAAGAGTTTATACGGATCCCGCTTGAGGAACAAACCTACCAGATCGGCGGAGTGGATGTGGAAGCCCGCTCACGCGTGCTGTTCCGGATCCTCAGAACGGCCTCGGAGAAAATACCGGAAAATTATCATGCCGGACCCGTTGGATTGAAGCTTTATTATCAGGAAGAAGAGCATGTGAATGACAGCAGCGTGAGAAAGCGGGAGGCCGTCGTTGAATTATATGATAAAAGCGGATATCGTAATCCGTCGGTATTGGATGCCTATCAAAACCGCCATTATAAGTTTACCCAGGCGAAAAGAAGTTTCGGTGTCCGGTCTTTTGCCGACGGGCAAACGAATTTCGACGAGTTGCTGGAAATGGATCTGGTCCGGCTGTCAAACACAGTCGTCAACGAAGGCCTGTTAAATGATTACGATCTGAACCTGGAAGGGATCAGCACCTATGAAGGAGACTCGGTATGGATCATTTCCTATAAGACCGGAAAGCCGGATCTGGCTCACACCGGTGATTACTTTGCCGGCCGGATGAGCGGAAAGATCTATGTGCTGAAGAAGAACTATGCCGTCATTCGCCATGAATGTTTGATCGAGGCTGATCGGAATAACAGCCGGAACCGTTCGCTTTTCACAGATGACGAGGAACAGCGGCAGGTTCGTTATCACTTTACCAGCGTATACCGCGATCAGAATGGTCAATATATGGTCAGCTATCTGGACTGCGATAAGACCTATATCAATCCGAAGGGCGAACAGGTCAACCGTACCTGCAGGGCATATGCGCTGGAGTTAAAGCAGCAGCCTGACGAACTGTCCGGTCGCGATTATTTCGAGGATACGCCTTACACGGAAAACTTCTGGCGAAATTTTAAAACACCGGAATAACCGTAAGATAGTCGTGAGTCGTGAGTCGTGAGTAGCGAGTAGTGAGTCGTGAGGCTTGCTTGCTACTTCTTCTTTGTATACAGTTCCTTTTCGTCGGTGACCTTTATCAGGGTGCTGTCTTTCAATGTCCTGCTGACCACGTTAAAGGGACTGGTGATCACTTCATCACCCTCCCGCAGTCCTTTCCGGATCTCAATGTTCATATTGTCCTGGATGCCGGTTTCAACAGGTTGTTTCCGGGCGCGTCCTTCTTTCACGATAAAGACCACTTCCTGTTTCTCCTGCATGGCATTTTTGTTTCCGGTCGTGTCCGTTTGGTTTTCAGTCATGACACGCGTGGTAACGGCCTGGATGGGTACCGAGATCACGCTGTCGCGCGTTTCAGTCTGAATATCGACCGTAGCTGACATTCCGGGACGGAAGGGATAACGGTTCAGGGTACTGTCGATCAGATCCTGATAGGATGACTTCAGAAGGAGCAGTTTGACGTTGAACGTGGTTACCTGGTCGGTCGAGGTACCCGTAGTGTTGGCCGAATTGGCGATCTCGGTGACAAGGCTTTTGAATTTCCGGTTCAGATACGCATCGACCTCAACCATTGCCGTATCGCCCAACGAAACTTTCGCAATGTCATTTTCATTCACTTCCACCTTTACTTCCATCTTGTCGAGGTTAGCGAGAACCATCATTTCAGTTCCGGCATACATATTGGTCCCGACCACGCGTTCTCCTTTCTCCACATTTAAGCGTGAGACGGTTCCGCTCATGGGCGCATAAATTTTAGTCTTTGTCAGTTGCTCTTCGGCTTCGGCGACCGATGCCTCATCCGATTTCACGACAAACTCTGCTGCCTGAACTTCGGCCCGGGCAATCTTGAAGGACGCTTCGGCCGATTCAAAATCGGACTGAGCGATGGCGTGTTGCTGATAGAGCGTGTTCGATCTTTCAAATGACAATTCGCCTTCAATAAGGCGGGCCTGAGCCTGGGCCAAACGGGCCCTGGAAGAATTTAAACTGGCTTTGGCCCGGTTCAGCGACTGGATGTAAATGTCGGGTTTGATGATCATCAGGAGTTGTCCTTTGGCTGCTTCATCTCCTTCTTTCACATAGAGATCGATGATTTCACCCGAAACATCGGGACTGATCTTCACCTCTGTCTCAGGTTCGATTTTTCCGTTGGCCGTGATCATTTCAGTGATCGTATGACTTTTCACTTTTTCAGAGGTTACCTTTATTTCAAAGTCTTTTCCAAACCATCCTTTTGATTTGCCAACGATCAAAAAGATAATGATCAGGATGAAGGAAATGACCAGGTAAGGAACCAGTTTGTTCGTTTTCTTTTTTTGGAGCTGCATATGGTGGATATTGTATTTGGGTCCAAAGCCTGTTTTATTGTGGATTAATAATCAACCAAAGGTACAACTATTTTAGCATAATTCCAGTTGCCATCCGTCCGGTGTTTGGGCCGTCACGGCGGGCGGAGTAAAACAGCGACTCGTGCGACCAGGAGCATAGGCCCATGATCTCAATATTTTCTTCTTTTACTCCCGAAGCGGTCATCAGACTTTTATTGGCTTTCCACAGATCAAAGAATGCGCGTCCCTCCCGGACCGAAGGTTTTAACAGCGCCCGGAAATCAGGAAAATTTTCGCGAACAAGGGCAATGACATCCTGACCAACCTCATACACATGATGATGAATGGAAGGACCTATCCCGGCAATCAAATCTTCCGGCTCACTGTCAAAATGCAGCTCCATACTGTGGATCGTTTTTGCTGTAATCTTGTTGACCGTTCCGCGCCATCCCGAATGAACAGCTGCGATCACCTGCTTCCGGGGATCATAGATCAGGATCGGCACACAATCGGCTGTCTGGACGCAAATGCAGAGCCCCTGCCGGTTTGTGATCAGTGCGTCAGTTCCGGGTATGTCCGGGCCGTTGACGGGACCGTCGAGGATCGCGATCCGGATGCCGTGCACCTGCCGCGGAAAAATCAGTTGCTGCGGGTCAATCCCAAGAGCTCCGGCAAGTTCTTCGCGGCAACCTTGGTAACTCTTTTGTTCATCTCCGGTAAAACGCGCCGGACCATTCCTGCCCCACCCGGTTTTGGTTGTGGTGAAGTGGAATACTCCCTGCTGCTTCAGGTTCTTAAATTTTAAAAATGACTTTTGTCCTGTTTCATAGATTTCCATCCAAAGGCTGTTATAGGGTTAATAATGCAGTCATCCGTTGTTTGTCCAGGATCCTGATCGTTCGCCGGTTAACCGCGATCACACCTTCCCGGTCAAGTTCGCCTAACGAACGCGCCAGGGCAGGGCGGGTCACGCCAAAGAATTCGGCAAGTTCCCCCTGTGAAAGCGGTAACTCGACAACTGCCAGACGATCGCCGGCCAGATCCAGCAAATAATGGGCAATCTTTTGCCTGATGCTTTTGAACGAAAGGAACCTGATCCGTTGAGACAGGAACTGAGTCCGCGAGCAGATCGAATTCAAATAATTAACAAGGATCCGCTGATCTTTTTGAAGAAGTTTCAGGAAACCTGCCCTGGGAATATAAAGCAGTTCAACATCGCCGGTTGTGACCACAGTGACCGGGAACCGGTTATTTTTCCCGAACAAAAAGGCGACAGCCAGCGGACGCGGCGCTTCAATATCTTCAATTTTGATCGTTTTGCCATGATAATCGGTCATCTCTCCTTTCACAATCCCGGAAAGAACAATGATGAGATTTGAACATTCATCACCTGCTGAAGCAACATGTGCGTCTTTTTCATAGCGCCGAACCTGAAAGGGAATACCCTGAAGCAAGGAAGACAGTTCCTGTGCACTTTTCCCGGCAAAAACCGGAGAGCGGGATAATATTTCAAAATCAATCATATTTCTGGTTGTAATATTTGGTACAATTTTAAAACCGTATCGTTTCTATTTTTGTTGCCTGAACACGTCATGAGGCATTATGATACGCGAGATAGTAAAAATAAATGAAGATTTATGCAACGGATGCGGAATTTGTATTCCAGGTTGCCGCGAAGGAGCGTTAAAAGTGATTGACGGGAAGGCGAGGTTGATCAGTGAGCAGATGTGTGACGGGCTCGGGGCCTGTCTTGGTCACTGCCCGGAAGGAGCCATCGAGATCGAAAAAAGGGAGGCGGAAGAATACAGCGAACCGGGAGGAGGCTGTCCCGGGTCTGCACCCGTGAGCTTCTGCGACAATTCATTCCTGATGACGCAGGCTGTGCCCTCGGCAGCAGGACCATCCGCACTGCAGCAGTGGCCTGTCCAAATGCATCTGATCAATCCGGATGCACCCTTTTTTAAAGGTGCTGATTTGCTTGTGGCGGCAGACTGTGCCGCTTTTGCCCATGGTGATTTCCACCGGACTTTTATCCGCAATAAGAAGCTGGTCATAGCCTGTCCGAAGCTGGATCACGGGAAAGAAATTTACCTTGAAAAGCTGACCAGGCTCATCACCGGAGCCAGGGTCAATACGATCACGGTTACCATTATGGAGGTGCCTTGCTGCGGAGGCTTAAGCCATCTGGTGCAAACGGCCGTCGAAAGATCCGGACGCAAGGTGCCTGTGAAGGAAGTGGTCGTGGGGGTAAAGGGAGATGTACTGGCTGAGGAGTGGATATAAGTCCTCAGGACAGCGAGGTGAATGGTATCGCGCACGGCGCATCGTCTTCAGTGTGAAATCTTCCTGCACGATGCTCGTTGTACTGTGCAATTTGTTCCTGATAATTTCGGAGTCAGACTAGTCTGAGTTCAAAGAATGTACTATCTTCGCAAACATAAAATTATCAGGAGGATGATTAAGAACTACAGATTACTGAATAATGTCGCCGGATGGGTGGCATTCGTAATTGCTGCAATCACGTATCTTTCAACCATTGAGCCTACTGCAAGTTTCTGGGATTGCGGCGAATTCATTACCACATCGTACAAGCTGGAAGTAGGGCATCCTCCCGGGGCTCCTTTCTTTATGATCCTGGGCCGGTTTTTCAGCCTTTTTGCTGCTCCTTCGCAGGTAGCTATGATGATCAATTCCTTATCGGCGCTTGCCAGTGCATTCACCATTTTATTCCTTTTCTGGACCATTACACACCTGGCCCGGAAGATGGTTTCTGCAGAGATCCTGACGCCTGGTCAAACCATTGCCGTTTTAGGAAGCGGTATGGTTGGCGCTCTGGCCTATACCTTTTCAGATACATTCTGGTTCTCGGCAGTTGAAGGAGAAGTGTATGCCTCTTCTTCGCTGATCACGGCCGTGGTGTTCTGGGCCATCCTGAAGTGGGAGAATGTGGCTGATGAACCTCATGCCAGTCGGTGGATCATCTTTATTGCCTATATGATGGGTCTTTCGATCGGAGTTCATCTGCTGAACCTGCTGGCTATCCCGGCCATCGTGTTTGTGTATTATTTTAAAAAATATCCCGTGACAAGGAACGGAGTGATCGCGAGCTTCCTGGTTTCAGTAATCATACTCGCGCTCATCATGTATGGGATCATCCCCGGGGTTGTAACGATAGCATCCTGGTTTGAACTCATGTTTGTCAACGGAATCGGCTTGCCGTTTAACACGGGGGTAATTCTTTATGCTGTTCTGCTCATCGGATTGATCGTTTTCGGGATTCATTATACCATGAAAAAGAAGTTGGTATTTTGGAACACTGTGCTTGTATCGTTAACGGTGATCCTGATCGGCTATTCTTCTTTCGCCATGATCGTGATCCGGTCATCTGCCAACACCCCCATGGATCAAAACAGCCCGGACAATGTCTTTTCTCTGCTGGGTTACCTGAACCGGGAGCAATACGGTGACCGTCCTCTTGTTTTTGGACCGTATTACAATACGCCGCTTGATCCTGAGAACCCGTATGTGGACGACAAACCGTACTACATCCAGAAGGAAGGGAAGTATGTGGTTGCTGATATGAGGCAGAAACCCCAATATGACTCCCGCTACACCACTTTTTTCCCCAGAATGTGGAGCCGGCAATCCGATCATATTGCCGATTATAAGAGTTGGGCGGGAATTACAGGGAAACAGATCACCTTCACGGATGAGGAAGGTCAGGCACAAAGGATGCAGTTGCCCACCTTTGGTGAGAATCTTCAGTTCTTCCTGCGCTATCAGGTGGTTCACATGTACTGGCGGTACTTTATGTGGAATTTCGTGGGCCGTCAGAATGATGTTCAGGGGCACGGCGATATCATAAACGGGAACTGGATTAGCGGGATCAACTTTATTGATTCAATCAGGCTGGGTGACCAGGCCTCCTTACCCGGCAGCCTGAAAAACAACAAAGGCAGGAATACGTATTATTTTCTTCCGTTCCTGCTGGGGCTGGTGGGGGCCTTTTTCCACTACAAGCGGCATCGCAGAGATTTTTGGGTCGTCATGTTGCTATTCATAATGACCGGCCTGGCTATCGTCGTCTATCTGAACCAGTACCCGCATCAGCCACGGGAACGTGACTATGCCTATGCCGGTTCATTTTATGCGTTTGCCATTTGGATCGGACTCGGTACTGCGGCCCTTGCAGAAGGCCTAAAACGCAAAATACCGGAATTTGCAGGAGCTGTTGGTGTTACGGTTCTCAGCCTTGTTTTGGTGCCGGGAATAATGGCCGGTGAAAACTGGGATGATCACGACCGGTCAAACCGGTACACCGCGCGCGATTTTGGCGCCAACTATCTTGAAAGCTGTGAAAAAAATGCGGTGATCTTTACGAACGGCGACAATGACACTTTCCCTCTTTGGTATAACCAGGAAGTGGAAGGAGTACGCACCGATGTGAGAGTATGTAACTTAAGTTACCTGCAGACGGACTGGTATATCGACCAGATGAAGAGTAAGGCATACGAATCGGAGCCGCTGCCGGTCACGTTTACCCATGAACAGTATGTTCAGGGTACCCGCGACGTGGTCTATCTGCTCAGCGATCCCCGGGTGAAAGAAGCTGTCGAACTCAGTAAAGCACTGGAATTCGTGAAAGATGATGATCCCCGCACCAAGCTTACCCAGGCCGACAATGCTTCGTATATCCCCTCGAAAAAATTGTTTTTGAAAGTGGACAAAGAGGCGGTCATCCGGAATAAAGTGGTGCCGGAGAGCAAGTATGATCAGATAGCCGATACGATCTTCATTGATTTCGGAGGAAAGAATTACCTGGTAAAGGATGAACTGATGGTGCTTGATATGATCGCCCATTCCAACTGGGAAAGGCCGATCTATTTTGCGATTACCGTAGGCCGTGACAAATACCTCGGGTTACAGGACTATTTTCAGCTGGAAGGTTTTGCCTACCGTTTTACACCCGTCAAAGCAGCATCGTCCGGCATTTACTTCGGATCGGTGAACACGGCAAAAATGTATGACCGGATGATGAAGGAATTCAAATGGGGGAACATGAACGACCCGCGGGTCTATATCGATGAGAACAACCAAAGGATGATGATGAATATCCGGAATAATTTTAACCGGCTGGCCGAGAGTCTGGTCGCCGAAGGTAAAAAAGACTCGGCGATAGAAGTTCTTGATCGTAACCTGGAACTGATTCCTCACGCGGTCGTCCCGTATAACTATTTTTCCCAGGAAATTGCAAGCAATTATTTTGCTGCAGGAGCAAAGGACAAGGGCAAGAAGTTACTGAACGAAATTTTCAACACGTACCGGGAAGAGATGGATTATTACCTGACACTTGATCCGGATTTTCTGGCTTCTGTGGATGAAGAAATCCAGAGGATATTATATTTTATGCGCGAGATGGGTATGATCTCCATGAAATATGGGGAAACGGAGGTGGCGAAAGAGATCACTGAAACGTTCAATCAGTATTTGCAAAAGTATAGCCCCGGAAATTGATGCAGTGGTTGGATCCGAGAATAAGGTTACCGCAATTCCTGACAGGTTGCTTTCCCCGGGCGATTTGGAGAGGACCCGCTGCCGGGAATCAGGTTTATCTCACGTTTGACGATGGTCCTGTCCCCGAAGTAACCCCTTGGGTACTCGATCAACTGAAGAAGGAAAACGTGAAAGCCTGCTTTTTTTGCGTGGGTGAAAATGTGCAGCGCTATCCCGGCATCTACCAGCGGATCCTGGATGAGGGGCACCTGACGGGCAACCATACATTCAATCATTTGCAGGGGTTGAAGACCGCGACCAGGCAATACCTGGAGAACGTGGAGAAAGCGGCAGGATACATTGACTCCCGGTTTTTCCGGCCTCCGCATGGTTGGATGAGAAGGGCCCAATACGAAGCGGTGAGCAGAAAATTTCAGGTGGTCATGTGGGACCTGGTCAGCTGCGACTATCGTCAGACACTGACTCCCCGGGCTGTGACGGACAATGTACTGAACTATGTAAGACCGGGGTCGGTCATTACTTTCCATGATTCCTTTAAATCGGCGAAAAATCTCTATGCAGCCTTGCCGGTTGTGATCAGGGAGTTGAAAATGAAAGGTTACCGGTTTGAAGATCTGAGTTCCATATGTTGATGTCCTGGCTAAAAGAGATAAGCTCAATACGAAAATTAGATTTGGTCAGGCTGAAAAAATAAAAAGATGAATATTTTACTTATCGGTTCGGGAGGAAGGGAACATGCCATAGCATGGAAGATCAAACAATCAACGACATTGAACCAGTTGTTTATCGCGCCGGGAAATGCTGGGACAGCCGGATTGGGACAAAATATTCCCGTGGCGGTTACCGATTTTGAAGGTCTGAAAACGGTTGCACTGGAAAAGAGGATCGATCTCATGGTTATCGGCCCCGAAATTCCGCTGGCCGGCGGATTACATGATTTTTTCGAGGCTGATCCGGAATTGAAACGGGTAAAGGTGGTCGGGCCCAAAAAAGCCGGAGCGCAGTTGGAGGGGAGTAAGGACTTTGCCAAAGCCTTTATGCAGCGCCATCATATACCCACGGCCCGTTACTGCACGGTCACAGCTCAGAACCTGGATGAGGGACTTGATTTCCTGGAGAAACTGAAGGGCCCGTATGTGTTGAAGGCCGACGGGCTTGCTGCCGGGAAAGGGGTTCTGATTATCGATCAGCTTGCACAGGCAAGGGCCTCTCTTGGTGACATGCTTGCGGGCCAATTCGGAGCCGCGAGCAATAAAGTGGTGATCGAAGAGTTCTTGTCGGGCATTGAGCTTTCCGTCTTCGTAATTACAGATGGAAAGGATTACCGCATCCTTCCCGAAGCAAAGGATTATAAACGGATTGGCGAGGGTGACACCGGACCGAACACCGGCGGCATGGGAGCAGTGAGTCCGGTTTCTTTTGCCGGTAAAAGCTTTATGAAGAACGTGGAAGAGCAGATCATCCGTCCCACGATCGATGGCTTGCAGAAGGATCAGATCCCTTACTGTGGGTTTATCTTTTTTGGCCTGATCAATTGCGGTGGTCAGCCTTATGTCATTGAGTATAACGTCAGGATGGGTGATCCGGAAACGGAAGTCGTCATGCTGCGGTTAAAATCGGATTTCGTGGATTTGCTTGAGGCAACTGCAAGCGGAACCCTGGCATCCCGGAAGGTTGAATTTGACGAACGGACTGCTGCAACGGTGATGCTGGTGTCAGATGGGTACCCGGGATCCTATAAAAAGGGGATGCCTGTGAGCGGACTTGAAAATACCGGCGGCAGTATTCTCTTTCATGCCGGGACCAAAGACTCGGATGCCGGTGTACTGACCGACGGAGGGCGGGTGATTGCCGTCAGTTCATACGGAGCAGATATGAAAGAAGCGTTGGCCGTTTCCTATACGAATGCGGATCGGATTCATTTTGAAGGAAAATATTACCGAAAGGACATCGGTTTCGATTTATAAGTCATGATACTTAGATTCTTAAAAAGTAATCAACCATTCCATTTCATACTGATCCCGGTTATTGTTTCAGTGCTTTGGTTCAGGTCATTCCTTTCCCCGGACGTGTTCCCGTTTTTCGCCGGCGAAAACTGTATGCCCCTTTACAAGCCGTTGGATCAGCTCCTTTCAGGATTGCCGCTGATTCAGAATATCCTGGCCATCGCACTGGTCATCCTGCTGTCGTTCATGATCCTGCATTTGAACACCGTGTACGATTTTATCCAAATCCGAACTTTTTTACCATCCAATATTTTTGTGCTCATTGTGAGTGGCTTGTTAAGCCTCCATACGCTCCATCCTGTTTATTTCGGCGCTTTATTTTTATTGTTATGCATTTACCGGATTTTTGATGCATCAGAAAATGAAAGAGCGGGCGCTAAAGCATTTGATTCCGGATTTTATTTGTCTGTGGGTTCGCTCTTTTACCTGAACCTTATTTTTTACTTTCCGGTGATTTGGGCCGGACTTTTTCTTCTCTGGAGAAAGAGAGAGTGGCGCGACTTTGCCATGTCACTGACAGGCATGCTCCTTCCCTGGCTGTTTGCTTTCACCTGGTACTTTATGACCGGCTCCACAGAGGAGCTGACCGAAGTGATTGTACAAAATATAGTCACACCAAACAGAGTACTTCAGGGCAATATTCCTTTTCAGATCTATCTGGCTTTCCTGACCCTGATCACGTTGTGGTGCAGTCTTTTTCTTCTCGGCCAATACGATGCAAAAAAGAGCAGTACCAGAAAGTACTTTAATATTTTCTTCATGATCTTTTCAATTTCGGTTGTGCTCTTTTTCCTGCTGCCTGCTTCTTCCCATGAAATCCTCGTCGTAACGGCAGTTCCGTTAACTTTTCTCATTTCAAACTACCTGATCGCAATGAAAAGCGCATTTTGGGGCAATTTGTTTATCCTGATTTTTGTCGGACTGATCATTTATATGCAGTTCGTTTAGGCGCTCATTAAACAGAAGGACTCTTTTTTTATTAAAACTGTAACGGATGAATTTTTTATTCGTCTTACCTGTAGAAGAGGTAGGCTGGCAGGGCTTATTCGTCTCGCAAAAGATGCGAAAAATCATGTTTCACATGCCAAAATCACACATTCATCGAATAATTGCAGGAATTAAAGGTTGAATGACTAAAATTTGTAGGAAAGCAGATACAGAAAACGATAAGACCATGATTAAATTAAACAACATCCACAAGTCATATGAGATGGGTAGCAGTAAGCTTCATGTGCTCAAAGGGATCGACCTGGACATAGAAGGAGGGGAATTTGTTTCCATTATGGGATCGTCGGGATCCGGAAAATCAACCTTGTTAAATATTATTGGCATACTTGACAACTATGATGAAGGGAGCTATTATCTTGGCGGACATGTCATCTCCAAAATGAATGAAAAAAAAGCAGCCCGGATGAGAAACGAAATGGTAGGCTTTGTTTTTCAGTCATTTAACCTGATCTCGTTTAAAAACGCGATGGAAAATGTGGCTCTTCCGTTGTATTATAAGGGTGTGAAGCGTAAAAAAAGGAATATGCTGGCCATGGAATATCTCGACAGGCTTGGATTGAAACCCTGGGCGGAACATATGCCTAATGAGTTATCGGGAGGACAAAAGCAACGCGTGGCCATTGCACGCGCCCTGATCGCAAATCCTAAGGTCATTCTGGCAGATGAGCCGACAGGGGCCCTCGATTCCAACACCTCCTATGAAGTGATGGACATTCTTAAGGAAATTAACCGTCAGGGAAAGACCGTCATTATTGTGACGCACGAACACGACATTGCAGCAATGACTCAAAAAATTATACGTCTGAAGGATGGAGTCATTCATGAGGTGATCTGTAATGGCGATCTGAGCGAATTCCGTTATAAATATTCGAAAGAACTGCAATCTGCTTAAATATTTGTACATGTTCGACATCGACAAATGGCAGGAGATCCTGGCTACCATCAGGAAAAACAGGATGAGGACTTTTCTGACAGGGTTTTCTGTGGCCTGGGGTATTTTTATGCTGATGATCCTCCTTGGATCCGGGAACGGACTGAGCAATGGCGTCGCCAGTAATTTTATGAACGATGCCGTGAATGCCATGTGGATCTGGACCGGGAAAACCACTGTTCCTTACCAGGGAATGAATACCGGCCGTTCCATTCAGTTCCATAATGACGATTATGAAGTGATTAAGCAGATCAAAGGCGTGGAAACGGCTTCAGGACGCTTCTTTATGGGCAATACCCGTTATTCTTACGGCAGGGAATCGGGCGAATATACCACGATCACCTGTCATCCGGAACTGAATGAAGTGGAACACATGCAACTGATCGGGGGTCGTTTTATTAATCAGGTCGATATTCAGCAAAACCGGAAAGTAGTCGTGATCGGGAAAGACATCTATGATGCGCTTTTTAAGGATCAACCTGCCCTGGGCGAATATGTGAATGTGAATAAAGTCCCGTTTAAGGTGGTGGGGATCTGTCTGGAACCCGGTTCGACAAGGAACCGCAATGCCTATATGCCGGTTTCCACAGCGCAGAAGGTGTTCAATGGCTCCAACCGGCTGCACAACTTCGCGGTCACCATCGCCGGGGAAACCCTGGACGAGAGCCGGGAGATTGAAGAACAGATCCGCAGCACGTTTTCCCATAAGCTGAAGTTTGATGAAAAAGATGAGAGCGCCATGGGACTCTACAACAAGCTGGAGAATTACATCCAGACCATGCGTATTTTCCGGGCCATTAAAATCTTTATCTGGATCATTGGTATTGGCACCCTGATCGCAGGAATAGTGGGGGTGAGCAATATTATGCTCATTGTGGTGAAGGAGCGTACCAAGGAAATAGGGATCCGGAAAGCCATTGGTGCGTCCCCGTCCTCCGTGATCGGATTGATCCTGCTTGAATCGGTGCTGATTACCACCGTTGCCGGCTATATTGGACTGGTTTTCGGAACCGGACTGATGGAGCTGATCAATTATATGATGGTACAATCGGCAGGAGAGGCAGTCACGCAGCAACAGAGCGAAACGGTCTTCATGAATCCGACCGTCGATTTTGGGGTTGCCGTTTCGGCTACGGTTTTGCTGGTTGT
>CAZOYZ010000093.1:0-2805 GCA_964584045.1 uncultured Prolixibacteraceae bacterium
GTACGCCAATCCAAAAATTCAGTGGGAGAGTAAATCTCCTGTGACCGGAATAACGAAGCAATTCCGGTACTAACAGCGATTCCAACCGTTGGTTTGGCATTTTTCCCTACCCTGGTGTTAATGATAATGACACCGTTTGCGGATTTTGCTCCGTAAACAGCGGCAGAACTGGCATCTTTTAAGACATCGATACTCTCCACATCGTTGGGATTAATATCGTTCAAATCGCCGTTGTAAATGACCCCGTCCAGCACGATCAGCGGAGAAGCTCCGGCTTTAAGCGTCCGTTGTCCTCTGATCTCGAGGGTTCCGCCGCCTTTCGCCGTCGTAACCATTCCGATATTTAACCCGGCGACGTTGCTGCGCAGCAGTTGCTGGATGGTCGACGGCGCCTCATTTTCCAATGCGGTGCTTTTTACCGAACTTACCGAACCGGTTAAATCCTTTTTCCGTATTGTACCATATCCGATGGCAACGACTTCTTCGATACCCACTGTTTCTTCCTGCAGGAAAACATTGATCCGGGATTGACCGGATACGGGAATTTCCTGCGTCTTCATTCCCACAAAAGAAAAGACGAAAACAGCGTCAGCAGGAATATTGGGAAGTGAATAATTCCCGTTTGCGTCAGTAATTGTTCCATGTGTTGTTCCTTTTACCGCGATTGTAACACCTGGGAGTGGCTGCCCGGATGAATCGGTGACTTTACCTGACACGGAATGGGGCTGTTGAGCCACTGGCGTTGTTTCAGACCTGGACAAAACAATTTGCCGGCCAACGATCGTAAACCGGACTTCGTTTTCCGAGAAAAGCTGGTTTAACAGCTCGTTCATTTCCGCATTTTTAACATCAACGGAATAAGCTTTATTCACATTAATGTCGTTTTTGTCATACGCAAACCGATAGTACGTATCCGTTTCAATCCGCATTAATATTTCTTCAAGCTTCATTTCCTTGACGGAGAGTGAAATCTTCGTGTTCTGCGAATACGCATTCCATGCAAATGTTTGCGCGATACTCACCAATGATATAAGAAGAACCAGTCGCATAATCAGGAAACTTTTTTTTAGAGCAGGGTAATACCCCACCCCGTACGTGTGATTTTTTTTCATACATTTGAAAATTAGTAAGGTTAAAAATTCTGTTTGGCTTTACTGTTTAGCGGGATTGCATTGCAGGTGCGGTCCCGCTTTTTCAATGATCGGGTTTGGGCATAGGCTATTTGTTTTTGATAATTATTTTCTTCCGGGAATAACTGTTGTCGTCCAGAACCTTCCTTTCCTCCGTCCGCCAGGTTACCGGCGAAAGGATCGTAAGCAGTTTCAACGCATCTTCAAGCGGGTCATCTTTCAGGGTCATCCTTATTTTTTGGCGATGCCGGCCCTCGGTTTGCAGGTCAAATTCGACATTATAAAACCTGCTTAGCTTCACGCAGGCTTCACTTAACGAGACGTCTTTCAGGATCAGCACCCCTTCTTTCCATGCCAGAAAGTCGGCCACATCGACCTTCGTTTTTTCGATGGAACGATGATATGAATGATAGACAACACGGTCGTTAGGTGCCATGTGCTCACTTTCCCGGTTTGGCAGGTTTAATTTCACGCTGCCCTGTTCAAGCACAATTTCACAGGAACTGTCTGCAGAATAGGAGGAAACATTAAATCTTGTTCCAAGGACCTCGATATCGAGCCGGGCAGGGGTTTTTACAATGAAAGGCCGGTCATTCTCATGCATGACATCAAAAAATGCGAGACCGTTAAGATCAACAATACGCTGATCGTCATCATTTACGTGATATTTTAATTCAGTTCCGTACCCGAGCCATCCGGTGGTCCCGTCGGGCAACTTAAACTGATTCCTGAAACCGCTGTGCGAAATGAATTCGGCCTGCTGGTTGCTTGCAGGAACATTTCCTTTATGGTATAAATAGATACATGTTAAACTCAGTATTCCAATGATCAAAACGGCTGCGATCCGGGATAATTTCAGAAACAGCTTCGTACCTTTGGAAGCCGGTTTTTCTTTCTTCTGATAAATGGTATGCCAGAGTTTATAATAAGCATGATCAAGGTTTCGGGGTACCTCCGGCCCGGGAGCGAAATGTTCCCATTTTTCTTTGATAACAGGCATGACTTCCCGATTTAACGCGTCATCAGTAAAATATCTTTCAAGCATCTTATGGTCAAGAAGACTGAGCTTGTCATTTAAAATGTTGTCAATATGCTTTCCGATGATGGTCATTCCCTTTTTTTACAGTAATATCATCAGCATGGGAAAAGCGACCCCTCAAAATAAAATTTTTTTTTAAATTTTTTAACAGGGTTCTTGTCCGGAAAAAAGATAAAGCAGCAGGATCCCGGCTAACCGGTGATTATCCCTGATTTGATCAATGATGAATTTTCGTGAGATTGCCAGTTGCTTCCGGACAAAATTCTCGCTGATTCCGAGCTTTCCGGCGATTTTATCATTCTTCAGTTCATCTTTGTAGCTCAATAGAAAGATCTCTTTCCTGCGCGGAGGAAGCAGGTCGATAATTTCATTGATCTTTTCCAGGGAAGAATAGTAATCCAATTGATCTTCATCTTTTGAGGCAATTCCAAGATATTCCTCCGTGAAGATGCGGATGTATTTTTCTTCGCGGCTTTTCTTTAAAAACCGTTGGCGGATATTATTATAGGCGATCGTGAACAAATAAGACTGGAAGGATAAATTTGTTTTCAGGGATTGCCGGTTTTCCCAGATCTTCAGGAAAACCTCGTTAAGCAGGTCTTCGGCATCTTCCTCGTCCTTTAAAAATTTTAACGA
>CAZOYZ010000093.1:2905-12779 GCA_964584045.1 uncultured Prolixibacteraceae bacterium
CCGCCTCCGATCACGAAGGCTTCCTTTTCGTTTTTAACTTTTTCGAGCGCTTCTTTGACCGATGAAACCGTCTCGCATCCCGGGAACGTCGCAGCGTGGTTGCCGGTGAGCACGATGTGCCGGCGGTCGGGCAGGGGCCACTTCGGCAGTGAAAGCAATGTTTTACGGCCCATGATGATCGTGTGCCCGCTGGTGATGGCTTTAAACCTTTTCAGGTCGCCCGGCAGGTGGAACAACAGGCTGTTGCCTTTACCGATGGCATTGTTGGAAGCCATAGCCACGATGAGCGATATGTTGGGTAAAATGGTCAAATGGTTATGTGGTTATGTGGTTATGCGGTTTCCCTTCTCCGGTCTCCCGTTTCCTGTTTTAGACGGAAACTTTCCCGGGGATATGGGGGTGTGCTTCATAGTTGACCAGTTCAAAATCTTCATAGTGAAAGTCAAAGATCGAGCTGACTTCGGGGTTGATCTTCATCTGCGGGAGCTTCTTTGGTTCCCGGGTCAGCTGCAGTTTCACCTGTTCCAGATGATTCTGATAAATGTGGACATCTCCGCCGGTCCAGACAAAGTCGCCTGGCTTTAGCCCGGTGACCCGGGCCATCATCATGGTGAGCAGGGCATACGAAGCGATGTTGAACGGGACGCCCAGGAACACATCACAACTGCGCTGGTACAACTGACAGGAGAGCCTTCCGTTGGCCACAAAAAACTGGAACAGGATGTGGCAGGGAGGGAGATTCATCAAATGGAGTTCACCCACATTCCATGCGCTTACCAGCAGACGCCTCGAATCGGGATTCGTTTTGATTGCCTCGACGACCTGAGTGATCTGGTCAATATGCCGGCCATCGGGGGTAGGCCAGGAGCGCCACTGATAACCGTATATGTGCCCGAGGCTGCCGTCCTTATCCGCCCATTCATTCCAGATCCGCACACCGTGATCCTGAAGGTATCTGACGTTGGTGTCCCCCTTGAGAAACCACAGTAATTCATAAATGATAGATTTCAGATGAAGTTTTTTTGTGGTGAGTACCGGGAACCCGTCGTCCAGGTTAAAACGCATCTGATGGCCAAAGACGCTGATGGTCCCGGTGCCGGTCCTGTCTTTCTTTTCAATCCCGTTTGTAAGTATATGATCCAGTAAATCAAGATATTGCCTCATAATTATCCTCCTGTAAAATGATCCGGTCCGCTCCTCATAATAACCGGGGAAGTTACAGGTTTTCGGTGGAATCCCCAAACGCGGTAAAAAGAAAGCGTCAATCCTGTGCAGGCCTGCACAGGATTGACGCTTGATGATCAGATTCCGCGAAAACGGAATGAATTAATCGGCCTTCTTTAAAAATTTAGATTTTGGCGGGAACAGTTTTTCCTTTAATGAATTCCCTTCAAAATAAACTCCCTGGTTCTGGCTGGAGGCGGCAGCAAACTGATCCCCGTTCTGAAAGCCATGCACTTCGATCGCGGGATTCAGTTTTGAACCTTCTATCTTCAGGCCAAAATTACCGGTACCTTCAGGATCACTTTTGGCCAGTTGATAATGATTGAGGCCGGCAACGGAATTCAGGAAGCGGGTCACTTCGGTTGAATCGGCAACCTGTCCGTCGAGTTCCCATTTTTCACCGGTTTTAGCCAGGACAAATGAGCTGTCGGCCGGATAGGAAAACGTAAGCTTTTCCCAGTTACCTTCGTCCGAGTTGATCACCGTTTTATCCTTGAACCCATTGAGGTCGCGGTTGCACTCCGACGCCTGCATTCCGTTGATCCGGTAAATCGTATTGTCGCCGGCCAGGCGGACGTACGACTTGCCGCCCTGGGCAGAATAACTCACTTTGCCAAAAACAACGTCTGCTTCCTGTTCATTACCGTTGTACAGTTGGACACGGGTACCCAATGAGTCGGTGACCTCGTAATTTTTCCAGCGGTCTTTTTTTCCGGACACCACACTTTCGGGTGTAAGTCCGTTGATGCCGTTAATCATGGACCGGATGAGGTTTTGATCAGCCCTGAATTTTTTTTGATTGGCGGTGACAAACCATTGGTCGTTCTCTTTCATGAATTCCACCTTTTCTCCCCCCATCACTTTCGGGGAAACCAGTATTTTACTGATCTGGTCGGCTTGATATTCAATCAAATTCCCCTTGAATGAGCGATCCCCTTTTTTGCGGTCGGCCAGGTTAACAAGGATCACGACGAGCAGAAGGGAAACAAACAGAATGATCAGGGTTTTTAAATTGACTTTTCGAAACATGATTTTTAGTTTGTATGTTAAATAAAATCTTCTCGCATCCGTTTGTTCCGGGTGACCCGGTTCTTCTGGTTCCTGAAAATACCGTACAGGATGATCAGGATGAGGGGTAGCAGGAAGTTGGCGTATTTCAGCGTGGTTTTCGTGCCGTCCTCGATCTGTTTCAGCGGGCGTGAATTGATCCCTTTTGTACGGAGTGCAATCAGTCCCGTGTCGTCCGAGAGAAAATCGATGGAATTGACCATCAGATTCACATTATCCGGGTTCAGTGCATGGGCGGCTTCTCCGTAGCCGTTAACGGCAAAGTCACCGTCCCCGACAAGGATGATCCGGGAATTGGTCTGTCCTTCAATCTTTCCTTCCAGTTGGGCAGCCAGAGTAAGTCCTTTCATGGTAAAATCAGCATCATTCCACTCGCGCTGCACATCAAAAAAGACAGGAGCCTGTTGTTTTGCGGACTGATCCGAGCTTTTGACGAGCGGCTGGAACCGGAGGGTCGAATCACCGGTAAAGGTGATCGGACTGACAAACTGGAAGATCACATTCTCGAGACCTTCCGTGACCGGGCTTTCCCCGAAATTAGTGGCCACAGGCAGGTAAGGGAAAGATACCTGGCTGTTAAACGTGAAGATTCCCTGCTGTTGTCTTACCGAGATATCTCCGCAACTGGCATCTGTCACAAAACTTCCCTCCAGCTCGAGTCCTTTTTTACGCAGCCATCCTTCCAGTCCGGTACTGACCTCAAACCCCATGCTCTGATTCAGGTCTCCGTCAACGCGGTTAAGCGCGAGATAGATATTCCCGCCGTTCGACAAATACTGGTCGAGCATGCGAAGATGAGCTTCCGGGACAGAATCGCGGGGTGAGATCAGGCAAATAGTCTTGTATTTTAAAAGATTAGTCGAGTCCGTAAGATTTACGGACTGTACTTCATATAAGACATTCAATTCCCGCATGGCCTGCTGGAATTCGGAGATGGATGGTTCTCCGTGTCCCTGAATAAACCCGATCAGCGGTTTTTCTTCAACGGTCAGCTTTTTAAAAGCTGTTGAAAGGCTGTATTCCATCGCTGCACCCTGCTGCAGGAACGGGATCGTTTCTGTTTTGTCTCCGTATTTGACCACAGCGCCAAGATATGCTTTTTTTTGTGCAGCCTGATTTTTCTCACGCACACTGATCAGTACCGGAGAAATCCCGGCCTGCATGGCTTCCTGTTCTGTCTTTTCGTCCTTGTTCGGATTGATGAATTCAAAGTGAATATTTCCTTTTGAACGGTTTTTATATTCGATCAGCAGATCTTTGAAAGCGGTTCGGGCTTGCGCGATCTGGGGAGGGAGATCTTCCGAAAAATAGGCTGTAACCGTGATGGGATCATCCAGTGTCTCAAGAATGTTGCGTGTAGCCTCACTTAATGTATAACGTTTATCTCCGGTCAGATCAAGGCGGAAAAAGAACCGGCTTGTCAGGATGTTGACGAGGATCAGAATCCCGGCAATCAGCACCAGGTAGAGGGTAATTGACTTCTTTACATTCATTTTAGACGATTTTTTTCAGGTTCTTTTTATCAGGACGGCTTCTGCACTGACCAGTCCCATGAAAATAATGGAAATGAAGTAGATCAGGTCTTTGCTGTCGATCACTCCCCTGGACACGGACTCAAAATGATAGGACAGGCTCAGATAACTTAAAACAGACCCGGCAATCCCGGAAAAGCCGCTTGCCAGCATGCCAAAGATAATGTGGAAGCAAACACCGATGAGCAGGGCCAGCAGGAAAGCGACGATCTGGTTATTGGTGATGCTGCTGGTGAAAATCCCTATGCTGATGTAAGCCGAACTCATTAAGATCAGTCCGAGGTACCCGCTCCAAACTGCGCTGTGATCGATGGGACCAAGGCTCCAAACCGTGATGTAATAAGGAATGGTCAGGACGAGGGCGGTCAGGATCAGCAACAGCACTCCGAAAAACTTTCCCCACAGGATCTGCCAGTCCGAAACGGATTTGGTGAGCAGGATCTCGAGCGTTCCCGCTTTTTTCTCTTCGGCGATTGTTTTCATGGTGATTGCCGGAATGAAGAAGAACAGGGTCCAGTACGCGATGTTGAAAAAGGTTTGCAGGCTGGCCTGATTCACATAGAAAACATCGCCCCCGTACAGCCAGGTAAAGAAACCGCTGAATCCCAGGAAGGCGACGATCATGATGTAACCCATCAGTGAATCAAAAAATGCCTGCAATTCACGTTTTGTGATAATTGCTATTTGTTTCATGTTTTTATTTTTTAGTATCAGGTATCGGGTATCAAGACACAAGTATCAAGACCGTGGAATTCTTACGACTTACGACTCGTGACTTACGACTAATTCAATTCATGGTCACTTCGCGGAAGATATCTTCCAGCCTGGTCTTTATCGGGGTTAATTCCGAGATATACCAGTTATTTTGCACGCAGAGGTCGAAAATGGCTTTGGCTGAGCTTTCACCTTCCCTGCTTTGAACCAGAAAATGCTCGTCGGGTGTTCCCGGAAAATCGACCATCACGATCGTTGGCAATGCCTGGAGCGCTTTAAAGATCTGGTTATGATCGCCATTATTGATGACCACATGGAGCATTTCGTTCCCCTTTGCCTGTTGACGCAACTGATCGGGGGTGCCGTCGGCAACAATTTTCCCTTTGTTGATGATCAGGATGCGGTCGCAGGCTGCCTCAACCTCGGCCAGAATGTGGGAACTCAGGATGACCGTTTTTTCACGTCCGATCTTGCGGATCAGTTCCCGGATCTCGACGATCTGGTTGGGGTCGAGCCCTGTTGTGGGTTCATCGAGGATCAGGACTTCAGGGTCATGGATCATGGCCTGGGCTAACCCCACCCGTTGCCGGTATCCTTTTGAAAGCTCCCTGATCTTCTTGTGCTTTTCGCTCTTGATCCCGCAAACCTGGATCATTTCGGCGATGCGGTCCCTGATCCTGGTTTTGTCGACCCCCTGCAGTTCTGCAGTGAACCGGAGATAGTCTATCACGGGCATATCCTGATAGAGAGGATTGTTTTCGGGCAGATAGCCGATGTGCTTTTTAACTTCATCAGGATTTTCCTTTACGGAGATACCCCCGACCCGGATATCTCCGTCGTTGGGGTAAAGATAGCAGGTAATTGCTCTCATGGTGGTTGATTTTCCTGCTCCGTTAGGTCCCAAAAAGCCCAGAACTTCACCCGTTTTTACCGTGAAACTCAGATTATCTACAGCTTTTTGGGTACCGTACGTTTTTGTGATTTGATCAACTACGATATCCATATAAAACGGTTTAAAAATATTGGATGACGAATTTAAAAAAAAAGATTTTTCTATTGGGTTTTTAACATAGATTAACATGCTATCCCAGCAACATTCCGATAATGGCAGCAGACATCAGTGACGCCAGGGTTCCGGCAATCATCCCGGATATCCCGTATTTTGAAAGGACCACCCTTTTGTTGGGGGCAAGTGCGCCGATCCCTCCGATCTGGATGCCAATGGAAGCAAAGTTGGCAAATCCGCACAGGATATAGGTCGACATGACCACGGATTTGTATTCTAAAAAGGCACTGGCGGCCTTTAATTCAGACAGGCTGATGTACCCGATGAACTCGGTAAGGATCAGTTTTTCGCCAAGCAGGCGTCCAACCAGCATCATATCGTGTGAGTTGATCCCGATAAGCCACATAATCGGCGCAAACAGGTAACCGAGCAGGAACTGCAGTGAAAGTTGCGTAAAACGGCCGTCGGTTCCCTGACTGATGACTTCATTTATTCCGGTCCAGTCGCCGATTTTGTTCAGGCCAAAGTTGAACATAGCCAGAAGGGCTAAAAATGCCAGCAGCATTCCGGCCACATTCACGGCCAGTTTAACCCCGTCGGTCGTGCCATTGGCGATCGAATCGAGCATGTTATTCCCGATGAGTGACTTGTCCACTTTCATTTCTTTGCTGACGGGCCCGGGATTCGGGACCATCATTTTTGCAAAGATAACAGCGCCCGGCGCAGCCATTACCGAAGCAGCCAGGAGGTGTTTGGCAAATTCGAGCTGTAAAACCGGGTCATTACCTCCCAGCATTCCTATGTACGCGGCCAGTACGCCGCCGGCTATGGTAGCCATACCGGCCGTCATGACCAGCATGATCTCGGAATCGCTCATTTTGGACAGGTAAGGCTTGATCATCAGGGGCGATTCTGTTGAACCCAGAAAAATCTCGGCGGTGACCGAAAGCGCTTCTGCTCCCGATATTTTCATGAGTCGCGTGAATACCCAGGCGAGTGCCAGCACCACCTTTTGGATGATCCCCCAGTAAAAAAGCAGGCTCGTCAGCGCCGAGAAAAAAACAATTGTTGGCAGGATCTGGAATGCGAAGATGTTCCCGAATTTATCCATGTCGAGAAGCGCGCCAAACAGGAACTCGCTTCCTGCCCTGGTGAAATCAAGTATTTTTACAAAGATCTGCCCTAAAAATTCGAACCCGGCCCTGAAAAAAGGCACATAGAGGATGCTGATCGCCAAAAGGACCTGGAAAGCTAACCCGATGCCGACCGTCTTCCACGGAATGTTTTTCCGGTCTTTTGAAAACAGAAATCCCAGAGCGAGAAGGACCAGCATTCCCCCCAGTCCCCTGAGAATGGTGATCATGCTGAACTGCCTCTTTTGAGAATGGGTAAGAAGCAGGTTGGACTTATTTTCTTTTAAACCGGATGCCGGTCCTGTCGGGTCTGAAATCCGGATTGAAGTGTCTTTAATTTGCGTCGATTCGTTTTTGGCGATCGGGTCAGGCTGTGTGCCGGCATAAGAAAATGCGGTACTGAGCGAAAAGACCAGTACCATAAGACTGAAAACGTACCGTTTCATGAATTGGAGGTTTATTTTTTTCTTCGGTTAATTTCGTCCCTGATCCTGGAAGCACGTTCATAATTTTCGTTGCTGATGGCCTCATTCATCATTTTCGTCAGTTCGTTCACGTTGTAGTTTTCAAATTCGGATTCACCGGCCTTCCTGCTTTCATGCGGACTTTCTTCCGGACTTACCGACGACGAACTTTCCGGATCCAACACAATTCCAGCCTTACTCAAAATATCTTCAGTGGTATAGATAGGGCATTTGAAACGCAAAGCCAGGGCTACCGCATCGGATGTTCTTGAATCAATCCTGGTTTCCTGCGCGCCCATTTCGCAAACCAGTTCCGAATAGAAGATCCCTTCTTCCAGTTTGTAAATAATTACTTCGGAGATGTTGATATCAAAAGAGATTGCGAGATTTTTGAACAGATCATGGGTTAACGGTCTGGGCGGTTTTAATCCTTCCAATTGAATGGCAATCGCCTGCGCTTCAACCGGGCCAATGATAATGGGAATCCGCCGGTCGCCGTTATCTTCGGCAAGGACTAACGCATATGCTCCGGATTGTGTTTGACTAACAGACAGCCCTAAAATGTTTAACTTTACTTTCTGCATATCTATATCGGATCTTGCAGGTACGGAAAGCAAATATAGCAATTGTTTCGTGAAATTGAATAGAAAAAAAAGAAAGATAAATCTTTTGGAATGATCAAAATTTGTATACTTTTGCAGTCCAATGTTTTCGGGCAGGCTCAACAAGCGGATTTTGACTAATTTCCCGCCTGACGGATGAAATAATTAACAGACGAGTATGTACGCGATTGTAGAAATCGGAGGATATCAATTCCGTGTCGAAAAAGACAAAAAGTTGTTTGTGAACCGCCTTGAGGCAGAAGCAGGCGGGAGTGTGGAATTTGAACGGGTTCTTTTACTGGACAATGACGGCGCCGTGCAGATCGGCACCCCGGTTGTCGAAGGCGCTAAGGTGACCGCGAAGGTTTTGGAACATCTGAAAGGTAACAAAGTGATCGTTTTCAAAAAGAAGAGAAGGAAAACTTACAGGAAGAAAAACGGTCACCGCCAGTATTTAACCCAGATTCAAATTGAAGAAATTATTGGATAACCCTAAAAACAGTTATTAAGATGGCTCATAAGAAAGGTGTCGGTAGTTCGAAGAACGGACGCGAATCAGAAAGCAAACGATTGGGCGTGAAGATATTCGGCGGTCAGGTTTGCAAAGCTGGCAACATTATCATCCGCCAGCGCGGAACTTCCCATCATCCGGGAAATAATGTGGGTATGGGGAAAGATCATACGTTATTTGCGCTGATCGATGGGACTGTTGTTTTCAAAAAGAAAAAAGACAACAGATCGTATGTGTCTGTTGACCCAATCGTTTCAGCAAACTAAGACGATATTCAGATAAGCTTAAGAGAATCTCCTGTCTGGTTTGAGGCAGGAGATTTTTTATTTTTTAACTTTGCCCGGCAAATCTAAATTTGTTCAAAATGCTCAATTTACGATTCATTCAGGAAAATCCGGAACTGGTTATTCAAAAGCTGCAGAAGAAAAATTTTGATGCCTCCGGTATCGTAGGACAAATGATCAGTCTTTATAAAAGGAAGAATGAGATCCAGGCGAACGCCGATCAGGCGAAAGCTGAGATGAACAGGCTGTCAAAAGAGATCGGGCAGATGTTCCGGGAGGGAAGGACAACCGACGCCGGTGCAGCGAAGGAACAGACCGTGGCGCTGAAGAATACGATCAAAGAGCTGGATGATGAATTTGCAGCCATTGACGGGAAGGTATACGAATTGCAGGTTCAACTTCCCAATCTGCCGTCCGATCTGGTGCCGGAAGGCAGGTCGGCTGAAGATAACGTCGTGGTAAAGACAGGAGGAACGATACCTGAGCTGATAGGAGCAAAGCTTCCTCACTGGGAGCTGGCATCAAAATATGGTCTGATCGATTTTGAACTTGGAGTGAAGCTGACCGGAGCAGGGTTTCCTGTTTATAAAGGGAAAGGAGCCCGTTTACAGCGTGCGCTGATCAGCTTCTTCCTGGATGAAGCCCGGGATGCGGGGTACCTGGAAATTCAACCCCCCCTGATGGTGAACGCTGACAGCGGATTTGGCACGGGCCAGCTTCCCGACAAAGAGGGGCAGATGTATCACGTGACCGAAGATGACCTTTATTTAATCCCTACCGCAGAGGTTCCGGTGACGAACCTTTACCGTGACGTAATCCTGGATGCCAAAGATCTTCCGGTAAAAAATACGGCCTACAGCGCCTGTTTCCGGCGCGAGGCCGGTTCATACGGGAAGGATGTCCGCGGACTGAACCGGCTTCATCAGTTCGATAAGGTTGAAATCGTACAGGTGGCCCATCCCGAAACCAGCTATCAGGTCCTGGAAGAAATGGTAGCCCATGTGGAAGGACTGGTCAAAAAGCTGAAGTTACCCTACCGAATTGTGAGGCTTTGCGGCGGAGACCTGAGTTTTACGTCTGCGCTGACCTATGATTTTGAAGTATTTTCGGCGGCTCAGGAGAAATGGCTGGAAGTCAGTTCTGTTTCAAACTTTGAATCATTCCAGGCCAACCGCCTGAAATTGCGCTACCGCGATGAACAAACCAGGAAACCGGTCATCGCTCATACGTTGAACGGCAGCGCCCTGGCATTGCCGAGGATTGTTGCCGCATTGCTGGAGAATAATCAGACCGAAGAAGGGATCCGGATCCCTGACGTGCTGATCCCGTTCTGCGG
>CAZOYZ010000093.1:12879-14111 GCA_964584045.1 uncultured Prolixibacteraceae bacterium
GTTATCATTCTGTCTTATTTTTACCATCAAATGTTTAAATATAGGCATCTATAACTTATAAATCATAACAGCATGAAATCGAAATTGGAGTACATTTGGTTAGATGGGTATAAACCGACCCAGGGGCTTCGGGCTAAAACCAGGATTGAGAGAGATTTTAGCGGGAAATTAAAAGATTGTCCGGTATGGGCTTTTGACGGATCTTCGACGCAACAGGCAGAAGGAGGTAATTCCGATCTTTTGTTGAAGCCGGTTGCCATTTTCCCGGATCCTGACCGTAAAAATGCGTACCTGGTGATGACCGAGGTTTTAAATCCGGATGGAACTCCGCACTCAACAAACGGACGGGCTACCATTACAGAAGAAGATGAGGATTTCTGGTTCGGATTTGAACAGGAGTATTTCCTTTATGATGCGGAGACCAAATTGCCGTTAGGTTTTCCCAAAGGCGGCTTCCCTGGTCCGCAGGGACCCTATTATTGCGGTGTAGGTGCAAACAGCGCCTTCGGACGTGAGATTGTGGAAGAACACCTTGATCTTTGTATCGAAGCCGGTATTAATATTGAGGGGATCAATGCTGAAGTCGCCGCCGGTCAGTGGGAATTTCAGATCTTTGCCAAAGGTGCCCATCAGGCCGGGGACCAGGTTTGGGTTGCCCGCTACCTGATGGAAAGAACAGCCGAAAAATACGGGGTATATGTGGAATGGCATCCGAAGCCGCTGGGTAAGGACGTTGACTGGAACGGTTCGGGTATGCATGCCAACTTCTCCAATGGTCTGATGAGAACCTGCGGAGATGAAAAAGTATTCACGTCGATCTGCGAAGAGTTTGGAAAGCACATCAGGGAGCACATAGACGTTTACGGGGCGTATAACGATCAAAGGCTGACCGGAAAACATGAAACTGCCGCTATTACCGACTTTACCTATGGCGTTTCTCACCGCGGCGCTTCGATCCGCATTCCTGTGGGCACCGTGGAGGCCGGCTGGAAAGGACGTCTGGAAGATCGCAGGCCGGCATCCAATGCCGATCCGTATAAAGTGGCCGCCGTCATCATTAAAACCGTTCACGGCGCTACCAAATAGCCGAATTTTAAATCCTTCTGTCCCGATAAGATCGAAAGCTGTCCGGCATATCACGGACAGCTTTTTTCATGATTTACTCACGACTCGCTACTCAATAGTCGCCGTTGATCAGCACGTTCTTGCAGACGTAGTTGGGAATGATCCCC
>CAZOYZ010000094.1:0-14070 GCA_964584045.1 uncultured Prolixibacteraceae bacterium
GATCATCGCCGAACAGGCAGGAACAGTGAACTGATTCAGATTATCGATCTGTGCCGAAGAAATGAGATCAGTTCCGCTTTTGTACGGGGTCATCACTTCTTTAAAGCGACCGGCAGAGATCGTCTTTTTTTCCCTGTTTTTATTCAGAACGATCATCACAGCCTCATCCTGATTATGCCTGAAATAGACATAGATCCCGTCCTGGGGAACAAAATGCATAAGTTTTCCCGAATGGATCACTTCTTTGCCCTTCCTCCAGTTGAGGATGGTTTTCATGTAATTCTGCATCTCCTTTTGCTGTTCATTCAGACCTTCACCGGTAAAAGCACTGACAGCATCGCCGGACCATCCGCCAGGAAAGTCACTGCGGATCACCCCGTCCTGCTTCTCTCCGGGACTGGTCATGAGGATTTCAGTGCCGTAAAAGATTTGAGGAATACCACGGGTGGTCAGGAAAAACGCAATGGCTATTTTGGCAAGCGCGGCATCTTCCCTGACCTGCGTGTAAAATCGTTGCATATCATGGTTGTCAGGGAAGACAACCAGATTGCGCGCATCGGCATAAATAAAATCATTTGCCAGCATTTCATAGATCCGGATCAGTCCGTCATCCCAGCTTTCCTCATTGGCCAATCCCAGGCTTACTGCATTTTGCAAAGGAAAATCCATCAGGCCCGGGAGACTGCACCTGTAACCATCGGCATTGACCTTACCTTTCTGCCAGTAGGAAATGAAAGAAGGATTCAGGCTCCATTCCTCCCCGACAATGTTGAAACCGGGATATTCAGCCAGTACCCGGGCAGTCCATTCAGCCATCATCTCCTTCTCGGGATAAGGCCATGTATCCTGCCGGATACCGTTCAGCCCAACATATTCGATCCACCAGATACTGTTCTGGATCAGGTAATTCGCCACATACGGATTCCGTTGGTTCAGATCCGGCATGGTCGGCACAAACCATCCCTCGGTCATACCATTGCGATCCGCTTCCGAAGCATAGGGATCCTGATGCACCGTCCTTCTGTGCGTAGTGATTTTATATTCCGGATAGTTGTTGATCCAGTCGGGCATCGGCATATCTTCCATCCACCAGTGTTCAGATCCGCAATGATTGAAGATCATATCCATGATCAGTTTCATCCCCCTTTTTTTCAGTTCAGCCGACAACTGCCGGTATTCTTCATTAGTCCCGAAACGGGGATCAACCTTATAAAAATCGGTGGTGGAATAACCATGATAGGAAGTCCGTGTCATGTTGTTTTCCAAAACCGGGTTCAGCCATACCGCAGTAAATCCCATCTGCTGAAGGTAATCCAGATGATCGGTGATCCCTTTCAGATCACCACCGTGACGACCGTCCCTGTCAGACCGGTCCGGTTGCTCCTTCATACCTTCGACCGCATCATTCTGAACATCGCCGTTGGCAAAACGGTCAGGGGTGATCAGGTAAATCACGTCGCTGCCGTTGAATCCTTTTGCACAGGAGGCATTTTTGTCCCTTGCTTTCAACTCATAGGGATGCCTGGAAAGGATCTTGTTCCCTGACCGGAAGATCATGTCGAATTTCCCGGGTTGAGCCTCCGCACTGATTTTCAGGTTTGCAAAAAGGTAGTTCGGGTTTTCGACATGGCAGACACTTTCCAATACAACACCCGGATAGTTCAACGACACTTCTGTTCCGGCCAAACCTTCCCCGTGAATCATCAACTGCAGGGTTGGATTTTTCATTCCAGTCCACCAAAATAAAGGCTCTACCCGGTCAACCTGAACAGCCAGCGTATTGCCAATCCAGAACACCCACACGATCAATAAAGTTATTTGTCTCATCCTTTGAATATTACGTTCTAAAATTAAAATGATACTTTTCGTTTCCAGGGCTAAAAAGCTGAGCGCTCAGTGTTTTCTTTCTGCAGGATTAGCTCCTGTTTTTCGTCCAGATGATAACCTTTTCCCCAAATGACGACCTCAACTGAACCCGGATTATGATTGATCACCCTCAGTACCTCATTCATCTGTATCTCAAGGTGCGAGTGATGGAAGTTGATCCGGAATGAGTAGGCCTGCCATGAATCAGGGAGGAACGGGTCCAGGTGCAGTTGGCTGCTGATAACCCGTACTCCTCCGAAAGCCTCCACGAAAGCCATCCAGGTTCCGCCCATACTGGTAACATGTAAGCCATCGCGCGTATCGTTGTTGTAATCATCCAGGTCGAGCCGGGCCGTGCGGAGGTACATTTCACAGGCCTTCTCCTTCCGCCCGATACGGGCAGCCAGTATCGCATGAATACAAGGTGAAAGCGACGATTCATGCACGGTGATCGGTTCATAAAAATCAAAATGTTTCCTTACAACATCATTCCCAAAATCGTCATGAAACCAGTACATATTCTGAAGCAGGTCAGCCTGCTTAATATAGCACGAGCGCAGGATCCGGTCCCACGACCAGTGCTGGTTGACAGGTCGCTGAGAGGGATCGATCCGGCTGGCCGGAACAATTTCCTTGTCCAGAAAACCATCTTGCTGCAAAAAAATCCCCAATGACCGGTCGTATGGAAAATACATGTGGTTAATGATTTCCTTCCACCGGGCTGTTTCCTGCAACTCATTAAATTTCCATTTCTGGATGAGCTCTTCAAACAGGTAGGAATGTTCCTTCTTGAGGTAATCGATCGCTTCGAGCGTGTATTTCAAGGTCCATACGGCCATTTTGTTGGTATGGAAGTTATTGTTCACATTATTTTCATATTCATTGGGACCTGTCACGCCCAGGATCACCCAGCTTTTTTTTGCTTCCGACCAGTTTACCCGCTGACTCCAGAAACGGGAAAGCGCTAACAGGACTTCAAATCCATATGGAGCAAGGTATTCCTTATCACCGGTATAGTTGATATAATTATAAATAGCATATGCAATTGCCCCATTGCGGTGAATCTCCTCAAAGGTGATTTCCCATTCATTATGACATTCTTCTCCGTTGATGGTGACCATGGGATATAAGGCTGCACCATTGTTAAAACCCAGACGGGCTGCATTCTCAATTGCCTTTTTCAAATGTTTGTGCCGGTATAACAAGAGGTTACGGGCAACATGCGGTGATGCCGTCCCGAGAAAAAAGGGAAGACAATACGCTTCTGTATCCCAATATGTTACACCGCCATATTTCTCTCCGGTAAATCCTTTGGGACCAATGTTAAGTCTTTTGTCTTCCCCGGTATAGGTTTGCATCAACTGAAAAATGTTGAAACGGATCCCTTGTTGAGCAGCTACGTCCCCTTCAATCCGGATGTCGCTGGTATCCCACTTTTTCGCCCAAATCCCGCGGTGTCTTTCAAATAAATGATCAAATCCTGCGGCAACAGCTTTTTTCACAGAAATCCCGGTCTGTTTCATCAAACCGGCTTTATCCGAATAAAGGGAAGAATGAATGGCTATATATTTTTCTATGGTGATCTCATCTCCCTCTTTCAGGGAAACCTCAAAAACATTGGCAATTCCTTTCTCCTTTTCCATGGGGTCCTTGTTGCACGTCTGTTCTGAGCCGTTGAGGAAAATCCGTGTACACATTCCATGACAAACCCGGAATCCCGTCTTCTTCGTTTCCATAAGTAAATAGCCTTCAGTCACGCCAATTTTTCGCTCCACTTCAATCCAGAATTTTTCATCATAATTGGAATCCTCATTCTGAACATCGCCATCGAGATACGAAATGATCTTCACCGGCGCCGAAAAGTTGAGACTTTTCAACCGGTAACGGATTAACCCAAGCTCTTTGTCTTTAATACTTAAAAAGCGCTTTGCGATCACTTCCACCTTCTTTCCTGAGGGCAATGCTGCTGAAAATGTACGCGTCAGCAATGCTGTTTGCATGTCCAGCTGACGCCGGAAATGATCGATCCTGCATTTGGCCAGATCCAGCTCTTCCTCTTCAATCCTGAACGAAATCCCAATCCAGTTGGCGGCATTCAGGATCTTGGCGAAATACTCCGGATATCCGTTTTTCCACCATCCCACAAGCGTTTTATCGGGATAATATACCCCGGCCACATAGTTCCCCTGCAGACTGTCGCCCGAATATCTTTCTTCAAAATTAGCTCGTTGACCGGTATACCCATTCCCAATGCTGAAAATGCTCTCCGATACCCTGTTATATTCCGGATTAAACCCCTCTTCTATAACCTTCCACTCATTATGAACTATGTAATCCTTCATCTGAAATACTGTCAAGTTGCAAAACTAAACTGTCTAACTACTATATCTCCAAATCATTAAATGACCTTCTCCTGCATTTCTCCTCCAGGGTACGAAACAGATCCTCAGGCGTCAATGCCTCGAATCCGGGAATAACCAGATCAGCCTGGAACAAGGTATTAGGGTCTCCCACACCGACGCACAACATACCGGCATTTCGTGCGGCTTCTATTCCTGCGATGGCATCTTCAAAAACCACGCAACTCCGGGGAGATACATTCAACTCTTTTGCTCCTAATAAAAATACTTCCGGATCAGGCTTGGCTTTTGATATTTTATCGCCATCGATGATGGCATCGAACAAATCGACGATCTTCAGTTGCTGCAGGATCAGGGAAGCATTTTTACTGGCTGATCCCAAGGCAATTCCAATACGGTTATTCTTTAACTCAAGGATAAATGATCTGACGCCTGGTAAAATCTCATCTTCAGTCAACCGGTGGATATATTCAAGATAAATGGTATTCTTCTTTTCGGCACAGGCATTTTTTTCGTCCTGAGTCAAAATTTTATTTCCAAGTCCCAGAATAATATCGAGTGATTGCATCCTGCTGACACCTTTAAGCAGCTCATTCGATTCCAGACTAAAATTAATCCCGAGCTCACCGGCCAGCTGCCGCCATGCCAGGTAATGATACCTTGCGGTATCGACGATCACTCCATCCAGATCAAAAAGGCATGCCCTTATCTTTTCCATTTCTCCCACTTCTTACTTACGACTAATGCCCATCCGCATCATCCACAAACAACACGGCAAAAGCGGCCAATACCATCGAAATACCTCCGGCCACCAGTGCCATGATCGCGTGTCCCTGAAACAAACGGTTCATCATAAAACCGAGTATACTCGCCGCCAGGATCTGCGGGATTACAATAAAGAAGTTGAAAATTCCCATGTAAGTTCCCATCTTTCCGGCAGGCAAGGCTCCTGTCAGGATCGCGTAAGGCATAGACAGGATGCTGGCCCAGGCCACTCCCACACCGATCATGGAAAGGATGAGCATATCCGGATCCCGTATCATATAAAATGACGCCAATCCGATCCCCCCAATGACAAGGGCAAAGGAATGAGTTGCTTTCCGGCTGGTATAACGCGCAAGGAGCGGAAGCAGAAAAGCCAGCACTGCCGCAAATCCGTTATAAATACCGAACAAGACACCGACCCAGTTAGCTCCTTCATTATATAGGGCTGAAGTGACGTCGGTAGTTCCGTATACATGACTGGTGACCGCGGATGTGGTATAAATCCACATCGCAAACAGGGCAAACCACGAAAAGAACTGAACGACTGCCAGCTGGACCATCGTCCGGGGCATATTAAAAATGTCAGTAACAATTTCGACGAATCCGTTGACAGTTTTCCCGATCCCGGCCATGTATGCAACCACGAGTTGCACCATTCCAAATACAGTAAGACCCCCGCTTAAAATATAAAGTTCCCCTTCGAGACTAAAATGATAAAAAAGATAGCCGAGAAGCAATCCTGTAAGCATCAGAATACTCCCGCACCATTTAAAGCGTTCCTTCAGACTGATTGCCGGTTTGTATTCCTGCCGGGCAGAGGGTGTGATCGCGATCCTTTCCTGTTCAAACGATTTTATCTCTTCCGGCGAATATTCCTTCGTCCTGATCACCGTCCACAACACTGTAAGCAGAAAAACAGATCCCCCAATGTAAAAGGACAGTTTCACCGAGAGCGGGATCGCGCTCCCGGCCCCGGCCACATTGGACACATTAAACCAGTTTGTCAGTACATAAGGAAGGAACGAGGCGACAACGGCCCCGGTTCCAATAAAAAAACTCTGCATGGCAAAACCAAGCGTTCGTTGCCGGGATGGAAGCATGTCTCCTACAAAAGCCCGGAATGGTTCCATGGAGATATTAATGGATGCATCCATGATCCAAAGAGTCCCGACAGCAATCCACAACAAAGGAGAATTGGGCATAAACAGCAGGGCAATGGATGCCAGGATAGCTCCGGCCAGAAAATAAGGCCGGCGTCTTCCCAGTTTTCCCCATGTCTTATCACTGTAATGTCCAATAATCGGCTGTACAATTAAACCGGTCACCGGCGCTGCCAGCCAGTAAACAGCCAGACGGTCGACATCACTGCCCAAACTCTGGAAGATCCTCGAAACATTGGCGTTCTGCAAGGCAAATCCGAACTGGATCCCAAGAAAACCAAAGCTCATGTTCCAAATCTGCCAAAAATCAAGATCAGGTTTTTCCTTCATACCAAAAAATAATTGATCAATTGATATACCGGATAGTCTCTGAAAAAAGTTCAGATATCAAACGAAGTGAAACAGGAATAAAAAACGGATGACAGATACAAAGATAAGGTGACAATTTCAATAAAAGCAAGTATGTCAATGAGTATCCTTCTTTCCTGGGATCTTAAAAGAGTCTGAATATGCCGTTTCAAACGTTTGCAGAGAGAAATGAAAAAATTTTCCTTTTCTGTATTTTTTAATCCCCAAAAGCAGTAACCTCTCTTCAGGTATAAAACCATTCCTGATTTTTGATGATCTGTTTTTCAGGAAGGAACTCATTCTCCTGAAGAACCACGAACGATCAGGTTAGCAATCAAAATCCTGGTCTGAGGGATATATTGATCGGCAGGCTTCAAAAGCCGGTCCAGTAAAATGCGGGTGGCAATGGTACCCATTTCATACCCGTGCTGATCTACCGAAGTCAAAGCAGGGTCAGTGATCCCTGAAAAATGACCGTCACTGAAACCGACGACGGCAACCTGCTGGGGAATGGTAACCCCTTTTTTCTTGAGACACTGGATTGCACCAATAGCAGTCAAATCGTTCGTCGTAAAAATGCCGTCGGGAAGGTTCCCTGACTCCCAAAGGCGATCGATGGCAAGATGGGCCTTTTCAAACGAATCAGCCTCGACGATCAAATCCGGATCTACTTTCAGTCCTGCTTCGTGTAAGGCCCTCATATAACCTTTTTTACGCTCCCGTCCAATCAGGAGGTTCTCCGGGCCGGCAAAATGGGCAATCCTCTTGTGTCCCTTCTGAATGAGATGCCTTGTTGCTTTAAAAGCAGCTTCCTCATCGTCTATGATAACCTGGTCGGCCGCAATCTCCGGAACGATCCGGTCAAAAAATACTAAAGGGATATTTCCTGCCTGCAGCATTTTAAGATGCGAATAATCTGTCGTTTCTTTCGAGATGGAGACAAGAACCCCGTCGACACGGTGCGCCAATAGCATCCGGGCGTTGGCCACTTCCCGGTCATATTTTTCGTTCGACTGGCACATCATGACTGTAAAACCGGCATCATAGGCGACATCTTCAATACCGCTAATAACTGATGAAAAAAAATAGTGCACAATTTCCGGGATGATCACACCAAGAGTATAACTTCGGCTTTGTCTGAGACTTAAAGCTACCGCATTGGGCTGATAGTTTAATTGAATAGCTAATTCATTGACAGCAACCTTCGTATCCTCACTGATGTCCGGATGATTTTTCAGTGCTCGGGAAACCGTAGACGCTGAAATCCCTAATATACGGGCAATATCCTTGATGGTAACCTGGCTGCTCTTCATGGCTGTTAGGTTAAGTGATTACGAATATAATTAATAATAGACTTAAATAAAAGTCAACCTGATATTTTTATCTTAATCACAGGTTTTCCCGGTTACTGTACAACTCATTTATACCCACCAGTAACCACCTGTTTTATAACATATTGGGCGCAAACGACATCGCAAACGTTTGCATTTAAGCGTATGTTAAAAAACAAGTTTTCTTAATGATAAATGTGATAATATTGCTCATCGGATGTTCAAAATGAAGTAAAAAACGGGAAAATTAAGCAGATGATCAGACCTAATTTTTAAGGAACTAACAACAAAGTAACATGAAGATTATGCATAAAAACTTGAAAAGGCTGCTAATTGTCTTAGGAGTCCTGGCGAGTACAATCTCCCATGCCCAGGTCATTAGCTTATCCGGAAGTGTGACAGACTCTTCAACAGGAGAACCACTTCCGGGTGTGACAGTAGTCGAAAAAGGAACAACAAATGGAACCATCACTAATTTTAATGGAGCGTTTACTATTCAGGTTCCTAAAGGCTCATTTGTTCAGTTCTCTTATGTCGGATACAAAACTATAGAACAGCAAATCAGCGAAACAACTGCGCTGAATATCGCTTTGGTTGAAGATATGGAGCAACTGGAAGAAGTCGTGGTCATTGGTTATGGCCAGGTAAAAAAAGGTGATGCGACGGGCTCGTTGGTTGCTGTTGGATCTGAAGACTTCAATAAGGGAACCAGCAGTTCCCCGCAGGATCTGATCCTTGGAAAGGTGGCCGGAGTTTCGGTCATCACCGAAGGAGGGGCGCCGGGTTCGGCTACCACCATCCGGATCCGCGGAGGCTCGTCTATGACAGCCAGTAATGATCCGTTGCTTGTCATTGACGGAATGCCAATCGATCAAAGGACCATATCCGGTATGAGCAATGTCCTGTCATCGATCAATCCGGCAGACATTGAAACCTTCACTGTATTGAAAGACGCATCGGCAACTGCGATTTACGGATCGCGTGCCTCGAATGGAGTCATCCTGATCACAACAAAAAAAGGCAAGGCCGGACAGGAATTAAAATGGAATGTGGATTATCTGTTCTCAGTGGGACAAATCAAAGAAACGGTAGATGTCCTGAATGCGGATCAATTCACAGCTTTGGTGGAGGAAAGGGCTCAAACCGATTCGTCGGTAAACCCCGCACTGCTGGGCACATCAAGTACCGACTGGCAGGATGAAATTTTCCAGACCTCAACCGGCCATGACGTAAATATAGGCGCTTCGGGGTCTGTGAAAAATATCCCTTTCCGTGCGTCCTTTGGTTATACCAATCAGGAAGGTATCCTGAGAACCTCAAAAATGGACAGGTATACCGGGATGCTCAACCTCAATCCGGAATTCTTTGACAGCTATCTGAAAGTAAATCTTGGGCTGAAAGGGATGCTGATCGACAACCGCTTTGCCGACAAAGGAGCAATTGGAAGCGCGCTCCGCTTCGACCCGACCAAACCGGTGATGGATCCGGATGCGAAATACGATAAGTACGGCGGCTACTATACCTGGTTAATGCCGGATGGTTCGCGTAACGTGAACGGAACACGTAACCCGGTAGCACAACTTCTGCAAAAAGCTGATGAATCAGACGTTTCACGCCTCATTGGCGATTTACAGATCAATTATAAATTTCACTTCCTGCCTGAACTTAACGCAACCGTTAAAACGGGCATTGACTATTCTGACAGTGAAGGAACGATCATCACCGATCCGCTGGCTTCCTGGACCCAGGCTGCTTCCGTGGGCATCTACCGGGAATATACCCAGGAAAAAAGAAATGAACTGTTTGACTTCTACCTGAACTATCAAAAGGAACTGCCTTCCCTGAAAAGCAACCTCGAGGCGATGGCCGGTTATGAGTGGCAGCACTCCCGGATCAAGGCTGATGCCTATGAAACCGATAAGGATGACAAGGTGATCGAAGACTCGAAGGATGATACCGAGAATTATCTGGTTTCCTTTTTTGGGCGTCTGAATTATTCCGTTATGGATAAATACCTGTTTACGGCTACCATCCGAAAGGACGGTTCTTCCCGCTTCCATAAAGATAGCCGCTGGGGAACATTTCCTTCGCTTGCCCTGGCCTGGAGGATCAGCGAAGAAGGCTTTATGAAGAACCTGAAAGCCCTGAGCAATCTGAAGCTGAGGCTGGGTTACGGGATCACCGGCCAGCAGGAACTGAATTCCGGAGATTATCCCTATCTTGGAACTTACCGGTTGAGTGATAACCGAACACAGTATCAATTCGGCAACCAGTTTTATCCGTTGCTCAGGCCGAATGGCTACGATGAAAGTCTGAAATGGGAGGAAACAACCACCTACAATATGGGCCTTGACTTTGGATTTCTCGACGGAAGGATCAACGGGTCGGTTGAAGTTTACAAGAAAAAAACAAAAGACCTGCTCAACACGATCCCTGTGCCTGCCGGTACGAACTTTACCGACCGTTTGCTGACTAACGTCGGCAATCTCGAAAATAAAGGTGTTGAATTCACCCTGGATGCCATGCCGGTCATGAACAAAAACTTTAACTGGCAACTGGGTTTCAACCTGGCCTGGAATCAGAATAAAGTCACCCGGTTGACCAACTACGATGATCCTTCTTACAGGGGAGTTGAAGTTGGCGGCATCAGCGGGGTAGGCGTAGGGAACTACATCCAGGTTCACGCGGTGGGGCATCCGATCTACACGTTCTATGTCTACGAACAGGTATATGACACTGAGGGAAAACCACTTGAAGGAGTATACGTGGATCGCAGCGGTGACGGCAAGATCACACTCGATGACAAATACTACTCGAAAGATCCGGCAGCCGACGTAACCATGGGTTTCTCCTCAACTTTCAACTACAGAAATTTTGACCTGGGGTTCAACGGAAGGATCTCCCTGGGCAACTATGTTTACAACAATGTGATCGTAGGTGCACGCTTTCAGGAACTTACCGTCAATCAGTACCTGACCAACATGCCTTCTGAGATTAAGTTTTCCGGATTTGAGACGGCTCAGCAGTACTCGGATTATTTCCTTGAAGATGCTTCTTTCCTAAAACTCGACAACGTTACCCTCGGCTATACCTTCAACATCGGAAATGAATGGATGAAGCTGCGTTTGTACGGCACTGTTCAAAACGTATTTGTCATTACCGATTACAAAGGGCTGGATCCTGAAATCCAGACCGGAATTGACAATGATGTCTACCCGCGCCCAAGAACCTTTATGCTGGGTGTTAATTTTAACTTTTAATTCAGACGAATCATGAAGAACCAACATACTTTATTCCCGGGTAAAATACTCGCAGTCCTTATCATGCTGAACTTTACCGCTTGTGTGAACGATTTGAATACAGTACCGCTGGATGAGGACATCCAGACTGAAGAGAAGGTACTGACCGGAGAGGAGGCATATCAGCAACTTTTGGCAAAATGTTATGCCGGTTTCATTATTGGCGGTCAGACAGGCGTTGACGGGGAACCGGATATCAGCAGCATTAACGGAGGATTTTCATCTTATCTCCGTCTGCTCTGGAATCATCAGGAACTTCCCACCGAAGAAGCCATTTGTGCCTGGAATGACGGGAACCTGCGCGACCTGCATGATATGGACTGGAATCGCTCGAACGAATTTGTAACCGCGATGTATTACCGGATTACTCTGGAAATCGCATACTGCAATAACCTGATCAGACTCACAAAGGATCAGGCAGAATACGACGATTACAACACCGAAGCCCGGATGCTCAGGGCGCTCAGCTACTGGCATTTGCTGGACATGTTCCGGACAGGTCCCTTTGTAACGGAAGAAGACCCTATCGGTACCTTTTTCTTCCCCGAGCAGGCAACTGCCCAACAGTTATTCGATTTTATAGAAACCGAGCTTAAAGCTATAGAAGAATCGTTACCAGCTCCAAGGACGAATGAATATGGCCGCGCCGACCAGGCTGTGGCCTGGATGGTGCTTGCCAAACTTTATCTAAATGCCAAAGTTTACACCGGGCAGGACAAATATACCGAGTGTATCGCTTACTGCAACAAGATCATCAATGCCGGGTATTCTCTGACCCCTAATTACAGCCATCTGTTTCTGGCTGACAACCATCTGCGTACCGATGAGATCATCTTCCCGGTTGCGGCTGACGGTGAACACACGCAAACCTGGGGAGGGATGACCTTTATCATCCACTCTTCTGTAGGAGGAGCAATGCCGGCCAGCGAGTCGGGGATTGACGGAGGATGGGAAGGCAACCGCACCACAAGCGCCTTCGTCGACAAGTTCAGCGACATCAGCGGAAATACCGATCATCGCGCACTTATTTTCACCACCGGCCAGACGAAGGAAATTGAGAATATCTTTACCTTCAAACAGGGTTACATGATCCGGAAGTTCCGCAATATTACCTCCACGGGTGCAGCCGGAAGCAATACCTCCCATCCGGACACTGACTTTCCGATGTTCCGTTATGCAGATGTGCTTTTGATGTATGCGGAAGCCGTGCTGAGAGGCGGTTCGGGTGGCTCCTCTGCCACTGCCCTGGCCTACGTGAACGATCTGCGTGAACGGGCATACGGCAATGAATCGGGAAATATTACAGCTTCCCAACTGACCCTCGACTTTATTCTGGATGAACGGGCAAGGGAACTCTTCTGGGAATGCCATCGCCGCACGGACCTGGTCCGTTTTGGGAAACTCACCGGAGGATCCTACCTCTGGCCATGGAAAGGCGCTCAAGCCGCAGGCGCTGCAACAGATGCGAGATACGATGTCTTTCCGATCCCGGCCTCTGACATTAATGCGAATCCGAATCTGGAACAGATTATGACCGGTTATTAAACTTTAACAAAAAAGACATGAAAAACCATCATAAATTATTTTTATTTCTGGTCATTGCCGGTCTGGCATTCTCCTGTGAAGATGAAGAACTGACCGTCTATGATCCGGCCGGCACGACTGTTCCGGTTTTGACCATGCCTACTTCGATCAGCTTGTCGATGGATAATGAAGAAGACGCGATCGATTTTAGCTGGACCAAAGCAACCTGTAACTATCCCGCTGCCATTAGCTATAAACTCCAGATTGCCAAGACGGGAACCAACTTTGCAACAGCCCATACCTTGTATAACGGAAGCGATTTAAATTACTCCACAACGGTTAAAGATCTGAATACGACCTTGTTGAACAAGCTTGCACTGGAAGCAACAGTCAGCGTCGATGTTGAATTCCGCGTAGTGTCCAGCCTTGGGGAATACGTAGCGGATCAAACCGGAGCTTCAAAAACGGTTAGTATGACACCTTATCAAACCGTATTCCCGCCAATCTACATGATAGGATCAGCAACAGGAGGATGGAGCACGTCGCTGGCCGTGGAAGTAACCAGTTCAGCACCCAATACCTATTCAACGATCTGGCGGTTTATCAAAGGCGAAAGCTTCCGGTTCTTTGCGCAGCCTGACTGGGGTCCTACAAGCTACAATTATCCCTATTTCACAACCGTCAGTGCTCTTCTCGAAAATGCTCAGGACGGAGACAAGAACTTCCGTGTGCTGGGTGAGACCGGCTATTATCGGATAACAGCAAACCTAAGCTCAAAAACGGTCGAAATGACCCCTGTTGATGAACCGATCATGTACATGACCGGCTCGGCAACCGGCGGCTGGGATCAACCGGGCAGCGGGAACAGCATTAAAATGACCTATGTAAAGGAAAATATCTGGAAAGCGACCGCCACCTTCACCAACGGAGGTGCTTTCCGGTTCTTTGCTCAGGAAAACTGGAGCCCGGTCAGCTACAACTACCCGTATTTTGCCGATGGGACGGTAGATTCCAGATTTGAAAATGCCAATGACGGTGACAATAATTTCAAATTTACCGGAACAACAGGATCTTATCTGATCACGCTCGATCTGAACACGAAAACGGTTACACTGGCCACACCCTGAAGTTTGGCCCTGTTACTGTGTTTAAGAATGCTGCCTGGCTTTCAGACAGCATTCTTTTTCCAAAAAAATGCTTATGAACAAAGTCCTTCCCCTTCTTCTCTTTGCTTTTCTCATCTTTGGCTTCCTGACTTGATGCAGCAAAGATGATCATGACGATCCGGCTGTTCCGGATGAGACTATTGAACAAAAACGCCTTGAGCCACAATGCCATGACTGCTGTAACCCGGGTTTCCGGTCTGCTTATTCTTCAATCCTGATCTCGTGGCTCATCTCGACCGCCTGGCGATAGA
>CAZOYZ010000095.1:0-1119 GCA_964584045.1 uncultured Prolixibacteraceae bacterium
CCCGGTTTAGCGGATCATCCCACACCGGCTCCCGGGCCGTATAGGTAATCTGCCACTGTAAGAAAAGATGATCGGCCAGTTGTTCCGGCGTACAACCCGAACGGTTATCATCATACCGCCACATGGGCCAATCAGAATTCCCCGTCGCCGAAAAACAACTGCTTAAAAGAATTATCAGGATAAATCCGGTCAAATGATGCTTCATCGGTTTATTCTTTTCAGATTAATTTTATTCATTTCCCGTCTTGCCGTGTTCCTCAAAATTAACGTATCAACCATCTGGTTTTGTCGTAAAAGTAAGAAATTGCGGGAACGAGGCAAAATTACCCAAATATTCTCTTAAAACCTGATCTTTTTGTCGGTTCCGGTCTTTTTCTGTTTCTCGTCCTTTCCTGTCAAGACGATCCAGGTCTTTGTTCTTTTTAAGACACAAAGATTTTTTTTTTGAGAAATCCATTTTATTTGAGTTCTTTGCAAAAGAAGATCTTAATTCTTTATGACCGGGCTTTTGAATCAAAGGCTGAAAGAAGGTGACGCGGATTCATTTTCCGAATTGTTCAGGCAGACCCACCCCCGCTTGATGGGATATTGCCGTTTATTTGTGAAAAATCAAAGAGATGCGGAGGATATCGTTCAGGACTGTTTTTTTGGTCTTTGGAAAAACAGGCAAAGGATCCATCCTCATAAATCTGTTGAAAGCCTGCTTTTCGTGTCTGTCCGCAACAAGTGCCTGAATTACCTCAAAGAACATTCCCTGCATACTTTTGAAGCCCTTCATGATGGGGTAGTTCCAGACGAACTGCAGTATTTGTACCAGATCGATTTCACGGAGAAAAAGGAAATGTCGCTTGAGGAGCAATTGATCGAAGCGCTAAAAAAGGCGATCGATGAACTTCCTGCAAGGAAAAAAGAGATCCTCTTAAAGAGTAAAGTTCAGGGGATGAGGCAAAAAGATGTTTCCGAAGAGCTGGGAATTTCTCTGAAAGCCGTGGAAAAACATCTTCATGAAGCAAAACTCGAACTGAAGCTAAAACTTGAAAAACAATTTGCTTCGATTTCATTGATGATCTTGCTTTTACTTCAGTAGGAGACCGAAAAGTCGCATAGAGCATAGAGCAT
>CAZOYZ010000095.1:1219-4591 GCA_964584045.1 uncultured Prolixibacteraceae bacterium
ATGGAGCCAGGGCGTTCAACGTGAATCTCCGTGCACGGTGCGCTGTGCTTTCTGATGTCCCGAGTCTTGATACTTGTGCCTGTTTTTTGATCTGCAATCGTTAATCTTCCTGTTTTCTATCTCTGTTGTTCCTGATTTTTTTTCGGTTCCGGTAGGGTTTTTCAAAATTCGTTGTACTCATTTTATGAAATAGGGTAAAGGATGGAACAAGAAATCAAAAAATACCTGCAAGGACGCGCGTCACGGGAGGAAATGCTCAGCCTGATCTCCTGGCTGAAAAACGAAGAAAACCGCAAGGTTTTCAAGGAAATAAAGAGCGCCTGGAAATCGGGAATAGATGAGCAAAATACCCCGGTGTACACTTTGCTCGAATTGGATAAGTTTAAGACAAAGCTGTTGGAAGAAAGCTCCTTAAAAATGAGGAAATTACAGAGTTTATTCAGGTACGCTGCTATTTTCCTGTTACTGGTCACAATGGGGAGCATACTCCTGTATTTCTTTGGAGAAAAGGGAGAGGATACGGTTTTCTACAATACCATCATGGCAGAAAACGGACAGATCTCAAAAGCGTTGCTTCCCGACAGTACAGTGGTGTGGCTTAATTCGGGGTCAACGCTGAAATATAGCAGTCGTTTTGCAATCAGCAACAGGGATATTGAATTGAGCGGTCAGGCTTATTTTGATGTCACTAAAAATAAAAAGCTTCCGTTTATGGTATCGTGTGATAAAGTTAATGTCAAAGTTTTAGGAACCGAATTTACAGCCGAGACATACCCGGACAGTCCGGAAATTAACGTCGTTCTGATCGAAGGAGCAGTCGATCTGATATCCGGCAATAGTGCATTTGCCAGTCTCAGACCGAATGAAATGATGGTTTATAATAAGCGAGACCATCAGTTTTCGATCAGAAAAGTCGTTGCCGAAAAATACACCTCATGGCGTGAGGGGGTCATTCATCTTTACGATCAGCCGCTGAAGGATGCGATTGCTAAAATACAGAAAAGGTATAATCAGCCAATCACTTTGGAGAAGGAACTCGAAAACTATAGAGTAACTTTTTCGATCACGAATGAAGACTTTAAAGATGTGATGGACATGCTTCTGGCAATCACCCCGGCAAAGGCGTATCAGAAAGGAGAAATTATTTATCTGGAAAGAAAATAAAAACAGGAAAGTGCGTCAACACCTTCCTGTCATTAAACTCTTCACGGCAAGAAGAGTATTGTTAAATCAATAACGGTACAAATTTATGAAAAAAGATTGTAAAACAAGGGGACAATGTGTCCCTGACATCTGGTATCAGATGAGAAAAATTCTTGTTATGACGAAGTTATCATTATTCGTTCTCTTATTGAGTTTGTTTTCGGCAAACGCCAGCGTTTTCAGCCAAAACTCCAGGCTGAACCTGGATTACAGGAATGTAAGCCTGAAAGAGGTATTGGAGGCCATCGAAGACCAAAGTGAATTCCGGTTTGCTTTTAGCTCCGAGTATCTTGATCTGAACAGAAAGGTTTCTGTTCGGTATGAAAATGAATCGGTGACCACCATTCTTGACCACATTTTTAAGGAAACCAAGATCAAATATTCCATGAAAGATCGGGTGATTATTCTTTATGAGGATGAGGCGAGCGAAATTCCAGGTCATGCATTCCAGCAATTTTTGGAAGTGTCCGGTAAGGTGACCGACTCGTCGGGAAATGCCCTACCCGGTGCCTCTGTCGTGTTAAAAGGGACTACGCGGGGAACGGTAACTGACCCGGAAGGAGTCTATTCGTTGTCTGGGATTCCTGGCGATGGCGTACTCCAGTTCTCCTTCATTGGGATGAAAGTTCAGGAAATACCCGTTGCCGGCAAGTCCCGTATTGATATTCGTATGATTGAAACCAGTGTCGGACTGGAAGAGGTTGTGGCCGTGGGATACGGTACCCAAAAGAAAATAAACTTAACGGGTTCTGTGGTAAAGGTAGATTCTGATGAACTGGCAAAACAATCTGTGACCAGTGCTGCCCAGGCCATACAAGGGCGCGTTTCGGGAGTCGAGATTGTCAGAAACAACGGAGAACCGGGAGCCGGCGCAACAATCCGGATCCGGGGAGTCGGAACGTTTGGCAGCACAACCCCGCTTGTATTGATCGATGGGATTGAAGGGGACATCAATCTTGTAAGTCCCCAGGATATCGAATCAATCAATGTTTTGAAGGATGCTTCGGCAGGTGCAATTTATGGCACAAGGGCTGCCAATGGGGTGATCATCATCACAACCAAAAAGGGAAAATCAGGGAAAAGCATGGTTCAGTACAACTATACGATCGGTGCAAACCAGGCAATCAGAATCCCTGATCAGCTGGATGTCCGCGAATTTGTCAGGTTACAGAATGAAGCACTGATCAACGCCAACATGGTCCCCTTTTACAGCGATGAACAAATGGCAAGTTTTGACAAAGGGACGGATTGGGTTGAAAAAGTCTTACAAACAGGGATCAGGCATAATCATAACCTGCAATTTTCAGGAGGGACAAATACACTCAGGTATTCCCTGATGGGAGACCTGCTCGACGAAGAGGGGTCCGTCATCAATTCATGGTATAAAAGATACAATGTGAGATTAAATCTGGATGCAGACGTGACACGGTGGCTGAATATCGGATTGAATTCATTTGTGTCGCATTCCAAACAAAATATTACACCCAGCAGTGGAGAAAATAATCTGCTGGTGACTGCAATACAGTTTACCCCAACCATTTCTCCCAAAGAGGGAGGTATGGAGGGAACAGGCGGGCCGAGCCATACGGCTCCCACCGATGCCGAATGGTGGAGCTGGGATCCGGTGACCTATTCGAACTATTATGCCAAAAACAAAAATTTCAATCCGCAGTATACCCTTATCTCAAGTTTCTTTGCTGATTTCAAACTGCTCGAAGGACTTCATTTTAAGACAACCTGGGGGATCGAGAAATATTTCTCCAAAAATAAAGTCTTTTATCCTTCCTATACGTATTACGACTCGGCCGGGAAAGCAGGAGGGGGATCCATCATCTCTGAAAGATTGCCGAAGGACCGGTATTTGTCCATATCTTCAAATGACAACTTTGAGTATACCATCAACAATTTGCTCACCTATTCCAAAACGATCAACAAGGACCATAATATACTGGTATTGGCTGGCCATGAGGATAAACTGCATGAAAACAGCGGTTACAGTGCCGAAGCCTACACATTCCCGACCAATGAACTCCAGGTTCTGGGATTGGGTACCGACAGGAAGAATGTAGGCGAAAGTGCATCTCACTGGTCGTTGCGATCTTATTTTGCAAGGTTGAATTACGATTATAAGGGAAGATATCTTCTTGAATTTTCTGTACGCCGGGATGC
>CAZOYZ010000095.1:4691-12672 GCA_964584045.1 uncultured Prolixibacteraceae bacterium
AATCGAATCAAAATGTCGGGGAAATGAAAAACTCAGGATTTGAGTATATCCTGAGTTACTTTAAAAGGACAGGTGATTTTCAGTTCGACATCCGATACACCGGTTCACATATGAGCAACGAAGTATTAAAATTGCAGCCGGGTGTCGACGGTTATTTTCTGGATGCCAACTATGGGCATGGATACCGCGTAGGAGAACCTTTTCAGGCAGTATTTGGATATAACATTATCGGAGTATATCAGACGCAGGATGAAATCAATGAGCGCCTGAAAACAATCACTGAAAGATCGACTGTTTACCCGGGCGATTATATTTATGAAGATACCAACGGGGATAAGAAGATAACACCCGCAGATGTTGTCGTACAGGGGAGTTCTCTGCCATCCTATATTTTTGGATTGACTTTTAATGCATACTATAAGAACTTTGATTTTAACATGCATATACAGGGTGATATCGGGAAATCCCATGTTACCAGTGTGAGGGGCAGGTTTGAATTTGCGTATTACAAGTATCTGAATAATTATGATTACGTTCTGGATAGATGGAGAGGCCCCGGTACATCAAATTCTTTCTCACGGATTTCTTCAGGCGATTCAAATAATACAACCACAATAAATTCCCATTTCATCCAGGATGCGAGTTACTGCAAAATCCGTCATATTGAACTGGGATATACCATGCCCGGCAACTTAACCCAGCGTTTAGGAGTGCAGAAACTACGTTTTTTCTGCAATGCTGCAAATCTGGCTTATATTACGAAATACATCGGATTTGAAGTGGAACGCACAGGAGCCCTGCAACGTTATGATATCACACCCCAGTCCAGAACGGTTTCGTTGGGAGTCAACATACATTTCTAATCTTAAAATTTGAAAAGATGAAAACAAGATATTTAATATCCATTTGCCTCCTGGCAGTATTGTTTGTTTCGTGCAATGAAGATTTCCTGGAGCGTCCACCTATTTCAGAACCATCTTCCGCAACATTTTATACCGATGAAGCAGCCGCATTGATGGGAGTGACAGGTGTTTACAATAGTTTGCATAATATGGCACACTTACATCAATGGGAAGATGCATTGACTGATAACGAAAGATGGAATGTAGATGGAGGAACAGCTATCTACGGAGGATTGTGTCATTATGTGGAAACCGCTGTCGGGAATAACAGTTACACAAGACGTGCCTGGCACAGAGGTTATTTAACTATCCAGAGGGCAAACTCCGTGATCGAAAATATCGAGCCTATGGAAACGATCAACCAGGATCTGAAAAACAGGTTGATTGCCGAATGTAAGTTTTTACGTGGATGGGCCTACCATTATCTGATCTGGCGGTTTGGCGATGTTCCGCTCTTGTTAAATCCAACCAGCGGGCAGGAAATGTTGCCAGCCAGGACACCCAAAGCCGAAGTGGTTGCACAGATATACAAAGATCTCACGGAAGCAGCCCAGTATCTGCCGGTAAAATATACCGGAGCTGATTTGGGCAGGGTCACCAAAGGGGCTGCGCTGGGGTTTCTGGCAAAAGAATACCTGTTCAATAAGGAATGGGCAAAAGCGGCAACCGAAGCAAAAAAGGTGATTGATATTCCTGATTATGGTTTATACGAAGACTATCTGACATTATGGAAACCCGGAGTAAACAATACCAAGGAAGGTTTGTGGGAAATTCAGTATTGGACACCAAATGATGAATTCAGGTCTGAATTTTATTACCGGTGGTTAAAAGGGACTGCAGCCAATACAGGTGCCAGCGGTTATGGATGGAGCTTTGTATTGCAGAATCTGGTCAATGCGTTTGAAAACCTGGATGGAACCCCTTTCAATCCTGCCGGCCTGGACCTGCTGAACGACAATACACAATATGAGAACCGTGATCCGCGACTGAAAATTTCAATTTTCTGTGATGGCATGGATTATTTCGGACAAACATATAAAAGAACCTGGATTGACACGCATTATGCCTGGAGGAAATATACGATTGCAAAGAAAGATCCGCTGCTTTTGAGCAACCGCAATGCCCCTTTGAACTGGAAAATGCTCCGTTATGCCGAAGTCCTTCTGATTTATGCCGAGGCTAAAAACGAAGCTGACGGACCTGTTTCTGAAGTACATAATGCGGTCAACCGGGTTAGGAACAGGGTCGGAATGCCCAATCTTCCTGCCGGTCTTTCCAAAGATCAGATGAGAGAACGGATTTATAACGAACGAAGGGTTGAGTTTTGTAGTGAAGGTAACAGGTATGAAGACCTCGTTCGTTGGAGAAGACTGGATGTTGTGAAAAATAAACATCTCAACCAGGGAGTCAATTACCAGATTACCACTTTCGAAGACTTCAGGTATTTGTGGCCGATCCATCAGCAGGAAATTGATGTGAATCCCAATTTGGTACAAAACCCGGGTTATTGATCGTTGAACTTTAAAACAAAAAAAATTGCTATGAAAAAGATAAAAATTCAAACAAACAGACTGACAGGTTTTGTATTGGTTATCCTTGCCTGTATGATGTTTTCTTCTTCATGTAAAAATGAGGAATATGAATATTTACCACCCGAATATTTGAAAATCAGCGGAGTTTTCTCTGTAACCGCAAATTCGACCAGGGATTATTATACCTTTTACCTAGATGATGCCGATTATGTGTGGACAGTACCTTCCGGTGCAACGATCACTTCCGGACAGGGATCATCCCATATCAAGGTTCTTTTTGGCACCTCCGGAGGAACACTGTCGGTGAGTGCAAAAGGAATGAATGCCTCAGTTGAAATTGCTGTCACCAAGTAACGCAGGTTTTCTTCAGGCTGGAGGTTTGGTTTTCCAGCCACCTTCAGCTTTTCTTATCTCAGGAAGAGGCAACGGTCTCTTTTTGTCTCCAGGGAGAATGGCAACCTGGGGATATGCATTGAGCTGGCAATATGTTGATGCAATGAAAGGGGTGGGAGTGATGTTATCTTTACCTGTTTTAACAGTTTTGCAAACGACCACCTGAATTCGGTGATCGAAACTCCGAAAGAAGGAGCTTCCTTAAATATCCCGCAGCAATAGGAAAATTGTTTCGGGAAACACCAGAGAGGTGGCTGTTGGATTTGAAGGAAATGGTTCGTGCCAAAACCATCCTGAAAGGTATTGTATTGAATAATGGCATTTGGACGACATCGGTGCCCTCTGGATCATTTGTCCAGGTCGAACTACTGCCGAACTAATTAAACCGTTATTGTGATGAATGAATTCAAGATTTCTGTTTTCTTTTTCATCTCCATGTCTGTTCTTTTTTCTTGCACTTTGGAAAATAGAACAGAGTGTCAGCTTGAAAATGTCGATATACCCTGTCTGATCGGGGAAAGCAGAACGGTTTTCCTGCCAAAACCATCACCGGATTTCGATGAGAGCGAATGGTACACCAACGATCATTGTTTCGTAACCGACCATCAAAACACCCTGCATTGGTTCGGAATCAACAATCCCTACCCCCCCGAGGGGAAAAGATTGTACCGGTATCATCCTTTTCTGGGCCATCTTACCTCGAGCAACCCGGTGAAAGAATGGACACGCCTTCCTTTTGCGCTCGACGAAAGCAAAGGAACGGAGTATCTGGGGGCACCCTTCGTTGTATGGCATGAAGAATCGAACCGCTGGGTGATGGTTTTGCAAACCAGGTTTGAAACAAGGTATGGACTGGAAGTTTGCTGGTCGGAAAATTTGTCGGAATGGCAAAGGACCCATACCCCGGTCCTTAAAGATACGTTGTGGAGTTCAACAAGGGATCCCCATATTCTGAAAGGAAACGACGGTTATTACTGGATACACTTGGTTTCTTCGGGAATCGGGGGCAGGGAGAATTCACAGGTCATTCGCGTGAAGACCAAAGATTTTGAAGTGTTTCAGGATCCGGAGGTGATCATGGAAATCGAAGGGGTCCGCACTGCAGTTGAATCTCCGTTTCTGGTCGAAAGGGTTGGAAGATGGTATTTGTTCTGCACCTATGCACACCGGAGGTATGAAGAGACGATTGTGGTCGTCTCTGATAATCCGGACCATTTTGATCCCGTGAAAAATCTTCTGACGACACTTTTCGGACATGCATCCGAAATCTTCAGCTACAATGGCAAAACCTACATTTCGTCCTGCGGGCCGGAAGACAGGCAGTCATTGAACCTGCATGGGGTAACCCTTACTGAATTAGGGTGGCTCAAACGAACCAAAGAATAAGAAACTGACGAATGGCGAAGGTTGTCTGCTTTTTAGCTTTGACAGGCTTGGTCCTGTGGTCCGACGCGCAAGGACTTGTTGATGAAATCCGGCAATTGTACCGAATTGACCAGCTGCCTCGGTTCCGGACAGGAATGGTTGAACAATTTTCCAGTTACGACAGGACAGGTAAAAATGACGACGGTTTTAAGGGCACCTATTCCTATGTCAGAAAGGAGGGAGATGCCCAGGTGATCGCAGAGATGAAAGGTCCTGGAGTTATTAATCGGATATATTGGGCGGCAAATTCTCTACAAGATACGATACAGTTCTTTTTCGACAATGAAAAAGAGCCCCGTATCAATATGCCATTTTACAACCTGTTTGCCGGAAATCTATTCCCGTTTTTAAATCCGGTATGCGGACACGAAGTAGGTGGGTACTATTGCTATCTCCCTATCCCTTATGAGAAATCCTGTAAGGTAGTATTTCTTGGTAAAATGAAATTTTATCAGGTACAGTTCAGAACCTATCCGGAGGATACGAAAATCAGGACTTTTTCAATGGTTTGGGATGAAAGTAAGAAAGAGACTCTGTTTGAAGCAGTCAGGACCTGGAATATGGTTGGGTCCAACTACCTAAATGATGTCTATAAAAAGCTGTATACAAAAGATACCACTGTGGAATTAAGCCCCGGTGAAACAATAAAAATCTTCGAGATGGATCAGGGAGGGAGAATTGCCGGGATTGAAATGACTGGGATCGGAACTATGGAAAAAGATGATAACCGACTTATTCTAAAAGCAAAATGGGATCACGAAAAAGAATGGGCTATTAATGCTCCGGTAAAAGACTTTTTTGGCTATTTCTTCGGTGAGAAAAGTATGTGTTCTGTTTTGTCAGGAGTATCCGGGAATAGTTCATACGTATACTACCCTATGCCCTTCAGACATCACGCAGTCCTGGAACTTGAATACCTGAAATCTGAAAAATCAACTCCAAAAAAGCACCGGTTGGGAATTAGAATTTATTATAACAATATACTTCAGGAGAAGACAGAAGGGAAATTTTATTCGTTTTGGAAACGGGAAGTGCCCCGGGATGGAGAGCCATATGAAATTCTCTGGGTAACCGGGAAAGGACATTATGTTGGTACCATCCTTAGATGCCAGGGATCAAATGCGGGAAGTACAGGCTTTTTTGAAGGGGATGACAGAACTGACGCTGATGGAAAATTGAGAATCCATGGAACGGGAAGTGAGGAGTTTTTTAATGGCGGATGGTATGCTGTTCCTGACCAATGGGACATGGCTTGCAGTCTTCCCGTAAACGGTTGCCTTGGATTTTCTGTTCCCATGAGCCGGACGGGCGGGTACAGGCATTATCTCTCGGATAAATTGTCGTTCCGGGAAAGTTTCAAATTAACGATCGAGCACGGACCTGTTGGGAATAGGTTTCCTGCAGATTATTCGTCGGTTGCATTTTATTATGCGGAAAGAGCAACCCAACAGGAAGCTCCGACTGCATATTTATCGGCTTATCCTCTGCCTGAGGTCATCAAATTCGATGGAATATTTATTCCCATCCGGACTTTCTCGAACGGGAAAATCATAAATGGTCTCAAAGCGGGAGATCAGAATGTTTTAATTCTTGAAACGGTGAATGATAAACCCATGTTGGCGAAGTTTGAACTGAATGTTCCTGATGATGGTCCCTACATTTTATCTGCTTCCTATTTCAGGACCCCTTCTTCCGGCGAAATCCGGTTTATGCAACGACAAAACCAATTAACAACCTGGACGAGCCTGAAACAAGATAAAGAAACCTATGTCGAAAAAGATGATATAGGCATTCTCCACATAAAGAACGGTTCAGGTACGGTTACAATCCATCTCGGGGGGCCCGTTAACAGCCAGTTTGTGCTCGACTATTTGCAGCTTAAGAAATTATGATGGTTTTAAAAAACGGTTAACAACAACTATTAGTAAAATATCAATTAAATGCTTAAACAGATGAAGACAAAAGTATTATTCATTATCCTTCTATCCATGACTGAAATAGGTCTAATGGCACAGACAAAGCAATTCAGTGAAACAGAAGCACAGAAAACTGAGCGAATGGCGTGGTGGACAAGCGATCGTTTCGGGATGTTTATACACTGGGGTATTTATGCCCTTCCTGCGCGGCATGAGTGGGTAAAACGAAATGAGCTGATTCCCGATGAGAAATATCAGAAATATTTCGATCTTTTCAATCCTGATTTATATAATCCTACCCAGTGGGCACAAAAAGCCAGGGAAGCCGGCATGAAATATGCCGTGATCACCACCAAGCACCACGACGGATTCTGCCTTTTCGACTCCCGATACACCGATTACAAAGCTACCAATACGCCCATCGGTAAAGACCTTATCAAAGCGTGGGTGGATGCTTTCCGGGCAGAAGGCTTGAAGGTGGGTTTTTATTATTCGCTGCTCGACTGGCACCATCCCCACTATATCATTGACAGGAACCACGCATTGGTTGAACAGCGCAAAGGTGAAACACCGGAGTATGAACCGAAATACACCGAATGGAACAAAGGAAGGGACATGGGGATATATCGCGAGTATGTCAGGAACCAGGTAACAGAACTCCTGACCAACTACGGTAAGATTGATATCCTGTGGCTGGATTTTTCCTTTCCGACAGGCAACCACGGGAAAGGCAGGGAAGACTGGGATTCAAAGGGGTTGCTGAAACTGGTCAGGGAACTTCAGCCCGGCATTATCCTGAACGACCGGCTCGATCTGCTGGATGTCGAAGGTGGCTGGGACTTTACCACTCCCGAACAATACAAGGTATCAAAATGGCCTGAGCGAGACGGAAAAAAGATTCCCTGGGAGACCTGCCAGACTTTTTCCGGTTCGTGGGGCTATTATCGGGACGAAGCAACTTGGAAAGATACCAGGCAATTGCTGACGCTCCTGATTGAAACTGTCAGCAAGGGTGGGAACCTTTTGTTAAATGTCGGACCGACTGCCCGGGGCACTTTCGACCGGCGGGCAACTGAAAAGCTGGAAGCCATTGGAGAATGGATGACGTTCAACAACCGCGCCATCTATGGCTGTACCGAAGCTCCGTCCGGTTTCATTGCGCCTGAGCAGAGCCTGATGACATACAATCCGAAAACAAACCGGTTGTATATCCATCTGTTGGAATATCCATTACAGAGATATACTTTAAAAGGCTTTGCCGGAAAAGTCACATATGCGCAGTTTTTGCACGATGGGTCGGAGATCCAGTTTGGCAAACCGAGACACAATGTGACCTTCCAGGAAGAAAAGGCAGGTGACGATCTGATCCTGATGCTTCCGGTCGTGAAGCCTGACACTGAAATTCCGGTAATCGAACTGGTCCTTTGAGGAAAGAAAATTGATGTTGATAAAATAGTCTGTCTGATTTTTCGCGGATAGAACTGTGTCTGAAATAAGAATGGATTGATAGACAACGCGGTGCAATAGTTATGATTTGGAAGATAAATAAGGAATATAGTAAATGTCGTATAAAATGAAAAGTAAGAATTTGTTTTTGTGTAACAGAAGGTCAGTCCTGTTAAGTTTTGTATTCGTACCGGTCATTCTCTTTGGTTCCTTGCTTTCAACAGCCCAGGTAACAACCGGTACCCTGATCAATGAGATGACAGATTTAAAAAGATTGGCTGAATTATCTGACCATCCTTATAAATACATCCAGTTTTCATCGTACGACAGAAGAAGTACAAGCGTGTCTGAACCTGGTTGGTTTGCC
>CAZOYZ010000095.1:12772-14015 GCA_964584045.1 uncultured Prolixibacteraceae bacterium
TGGTTTGCCGTTTCCTGATGCCTTTCCGGGATTCGGTCAGGATTGATATCGAAAATCACTCCGGAGAGGATATTCTGGTCACAGGGAGTGCCGGGATTACCAATTATGAATGGAAACCGGGAAAATCGATGTATTTCCATGCCAAGTGGCGGATCAACCACCAAATGACAGCATCGGGTAAATTCATTTCCGACATTCCTTACCTTCTGGCTCACGGAACTGGCCGTGTTGTGGGGGCTTCGGCCTATATTTTCAATCCGTCGGATGCTCCTGCTGCCTATGGAAGCTGGTGGGGTGAAGGCGATGAGAAGATTTATACGGACGGTGATGCTTTCCCGTCCATTTTTGGAACCGGTTCGGAAGATTATTTCAATTATTCCTGGTCTTCACCCGACATTTTCAGTTTTCCTTACTGTGGTCAGCCGCGAAATGACGGCCCGTGCAACCGGGGATTTGTGTCAAATTACAGATGGCATATTTTGGACGATATTCCATTTACTGACAAGCTGGCCTTTTATATGGAGTTGCGCCATCACGGAGAAGTTCCGGGATTTGCCTACGGGAGAATGGTGTACCTCTATTCATTGGCGGGTTTGCTTGATGACCATGTTCAGATTTCACGGGATGACACACGTGAACAAACTTTACCCGATTGGTCACCGGCTGCGATCATGGGATCAAAAGCGTATCGCTTTATAAATGCAGAAGAACTGATACACCCCGGGTCAAACATCCGGATGGAAGAGTGGTCTTTAGGAGCAGGAGGAAGAATAGTCATGTGGCACCCTGCCTTTCAGGGAGACAAAATCAGCTTCACCCTGCCCGATGACATGGAAACCTCGAATAACAGGTTTACGATCACTTTTTGCAAATTACCCGATGGAGGTGAAGTATCGGTTTATGTGAACGGAAATCTGTTGAAAATGAACGGGGAAGAGGTGATTAATCTCTGCGAGCCCCATCACCGGGTTTTAAGGAACTACAATTCTGTGCCTCTTGATTTAAACAAGGGAGGGGGCAACACAGTGACCGTCGAATATGTCGGTAAAGCCGGAAATAAAAAAGTAGGAATCGATTTCTTCTGGATAAAAAATAAACAATCATAGAAACGTCAATCCTTTATCTTCTTCCTGACCCGCTGGTGGTTGTTTCCGACCTGCTTTTGGGTTGTTGCGTTGTTTCTTTTGACGAACGGGTGGTTGTTTGCCGCTTCGAAGTCGATTCAGTCCGGCGCGAAGGTGAA
>CAZOYZ010000096.1:0-4821 GCA_964584045.1 uncultured Prolixibacteraceae bacterium
GAATCGGGTTTGTTTCTGATCACCATATATCTTGGGCTCTCGGGGACCAGGAAAAGCAATATCAGGAAGAGAAGAGCCGGGACTATTTCAGAAGCGAACATCCAGCGCCATCCCGTTTCATTCAGCCAGCTTTCATCGCCCTGTAATGCGATGAAATAGTTGACAAAGTAAACCAGGAGCATGCCCAGGATGATCGCGAACTGGTTCAAGGATACCAGCCTGCCGCGGATGTTTGCCGGCGCGACTTCGGCGATATACATCGGGGAGAGCATCGATGCCAGGCCGACGCCAACACCTCCGATGATCCTGTAAATGATAAAATGGGTTACAAAGGTATGATCTCCTTCACCGACCGGCGCCAGGAACATCTCCGGAATCGCCGATCCTATTGCCGAGACCAGAAATAATACGGCAGCCAGGATCAGTCCTTTTTTACGTCCGAGTTTCAGGCTTACCAGTCCGCCCGTCAAGCCGCCTATAATGCAGCCGATCAGTGCACTGGATACGACCCTGCCCAGCATCGAGTTTGCAGCGGTTTCAGCCAGTCCCAATGGCTGGATAAAGAAGTAATCCAGTGCACTGACTGTTCCCGAAATAACCGCCGTGTCATAGCCAAAGAGAAGTCCGCCAAGTGTGGCAACCAGGGTGAGACGCATCACATAGCCAAAACTTCCTGTCTGATTGAGTTGAATCATATGGTTTATTTTTGTGTCAGAAATTGGTGGTCAGGAAAGCATTTTCCTGTTCCGGCACTGCAAAAGAATTGCCTTTTACCGGATATAGGAGTTGATCAATTGTTCCAGCATTTCCTGTTTCCCGCTGATCTGTTTTGGCTCTCCCGTTTGTTTTGCAATTTCACACAAATCTTCGATGGTCAGTTTTCCTTCCTCAAAATCAGTGCCCTTCCCGGAATCATAGGATGCATAACGGTCTTTTCTTAATTTCACGTAGTCCGATTCCGTCAGTATCTTCTCAGCAATGATTAACGCCCGTGCAAAGATATCCATTCCGCTGATATGTGCAATGAACAGATCCTCCGGATCGGTGGAATTACGTCTTGTTTTTGCGTCGAAGTTGGTGCCTCCGTTTTTGAAGCCTCCGGCCTGGAGGATCTCCAGCATCGCTTCGGTAACTTCGGTAATGTTTGACGGAAATTCGTCCGTGTCCCAGCCATTCTGATAGTCGCCCTTGTTGGCATCGATCGATCCGAACAGGCCGGCGTCGGCTGCTACCCGCAATTCATGGGCAAAAGTGTGTCCGGCCAACGTGGCGTGGTTCACTTCAATATTGATCTTGAAGTCTTTGTCAAGCCCGTATTTGCGCAGAAATCCGACGACAGTTGCCGAATCGTAATCGTATTGGTGCTTGGTCGGTTCCATTGGCTTCGGTTCGATCAGGAACGTTCCTTTAAAACCCTGTTTACGTCCGTAGTCCCGCGCCAAGGAAAGAAACATGCCCATATGATCGAGTTCCCGCTTCATATCGGTATTGTGCAGGCTCATGTAACCTTCGCGTCCTCCCCAGAACACGTAATTTGACCCACCCAGGGCAATGGTGGCATCAATGGCGTTTTTAATCTGGACTGCCACGTTGGTCACGACATTGAAATCAGGATTGGTAGCTGCCCCGTTCATATAACGGCGGTTACTGAATACATTTGCTGTTCCCCACAAAAGCTGAATTCCCGTTGCAGCCTGTCTTTCCCTGGCAAAGTCGATCATGCCGGCCAACCTCTTTTCGATTTCAAAGACTGAACCATCGCCAACCACATCCACATCATGGAAACAATAGAAGGGGATATTCATTTTGCTGATGAACTCAAATGCGGCATCCATCTTTGCCCTGGCTGCATCCATCGGGTCAATGATCCCGCCCCAGGGGAATGTTTTTGTCCCGGGACCAAACGGGTCTGATCCTTCTGCGCAGAAACTATGCCAGTAAGCAACCGCGAAACGCAAATGATCTTTCATGGTTTTGCCTCCGACTATACGGTTCTCATCATACCACCTGAACGCGAGTGGATTCTTTGAATCCGGACCTTCGCAACGGATCTGTCCGATACCCGGGAAATACTCTTTGTTTCCTTTAAATACAGTCATAATTATAAATGGTTATATGGTTTATCACTACTCGTTACTCATCACTTTTTCCAGTTGTTTCTTCCAGTTTTCATAAGCATCCAGATAAGCCTTTGCCTGAGGTGGGTTGGGTTCAATGGTATCCAGTTTTTGGAGATTGGAAAATGCTTCTCCGGCCGATTTGTAAAATCCGGATCCGATGCCTGCCCCGCGGGCAGCTCCAATGGCTCCGTCGGTATTATAAAGCTCAATAGTCGCTCCGCTCACGGCAGCCAGTGCTTCTCTGAATAAGGGGCTCAGGAACATATTGGCTTTTCCTGCCCGGATCACTTTGGTTTCAATCCCCATGTTTTTCATAATGTCCATCCCGTATCTGAACGAAAAAGCGATACCTTCCTGTCCTGCCCGGTACAGGTGAGCAGCTTGATGGATATTGAAATTCAGTCCGGCAAAAAGTGACCCGGGATTTCTGTTTTCCAGTACCCGTTCCGCTCCGTTCCCAAAGGGAAGAATAGTAAGTCCTTCGGAACCTACCGGAATTTCCGCAGCCATATCGTTCATCTTTTCATAGGAAACGACACTCCCGCCCACCGTTTTATTCATCCATGAATTCAGGATACCTGTGCCATTGATGCACAGAAGGACTCCCAGCCTGTTCAGCCCGGGAGTATGGTTCACATGGGCAAAGGTATTGACACGCGACAACGGGTCGTAGCGCACTTCCCCGCTGACTCCGTAAACAACGCCCGAAGTCCCCGCCGTTGTAGCCACTTCGCCCGGGTTTAACACATTCAGCGAAAGCGCGTTGTTGGGCTGGTCGCCCGCCCGGTAGCTGATCTTAATCCCTTTGGCCAATCCCAGTTCCCGGGCGGCTTCTACACTCACTTCACCCTGGACTGAAAATGTCGGGACGATATCCGGGACTATGGCGGCATCAAAGCCATAGTGTTCAAGGAGCATACCTGCAACTTTGTTTTCCCTGAAATTCCACATGATCCCTTCTGACAGACCCCCGGCAGTTGTTTGTGCCAGGCCGCTGAGCTTCATGGCAATATAATCGCCCGGGAGCATGAACTTGTCGATACGCGAATAAAGTTCAGGTTCGTTGTCTTTCACCCATTTTAACTTGGATGCAGTAAAGTTTCCCGGGGAATTCAGCAGGTTCTCAAGGCATTTCTTTTCCCCGATCTCATGGAAAGCCTGATTTCCGACCGACGATGCCCGGCTGTCGCACCAGATGATGGACGGACGCAATACCTGCCTGTTCCGATCCACCAATACCAACCCGTGCATTTGATAGGAAATGCCGATTGAATCAATTTCTGCGGCCGGAACAGCCGATTGCTGCATCACATCAGCAACTGCCAGTTTCAGATTCTCCCACCACTGCTCAGGATCCTGCTCAGCCCACCCTGCACGCAGTGCGATTATTTTCATTTCTTTTTTGGGATAAAACGCAGAGGCCAGACATTGCCCCGATTCGCCGTGAAGAAGACACGCTTTTACGGATGAACTCCCGATATCGCAACCTAGTAGATACATATTTTTAGATAATTGGTACTTGCCCGTTCTGTTCTGGTATGTTTGGCAAATTTAGAGTTGTTCCCGACTATTTCAAAACCTCTCAAAGTGTTTTAAAACATTTTTGTAATAAGGCTGAACAACAGATGGCGTGAAGGAATGAAGGATGGACCGGATGGGTGATCTTATTACTCTTGTTCATGATCTTTACAGGGAATTCCGGATTTTTAGTTTGGTGGGGATTTGAAGCCGCACAGGGACTCCATTCACCGCAAACTCAGCAGCTTTTTTCCCCATAAGTTCAAAATCGGTCGAAATCACGGTAATCCCGTTCTTGACATACTTTTTCATCGGCGTTTCATTATAGGAGATCACACCCACATCTTTTCCGGGGATGAGGTTTTTCTGTGAGCATTGATCCAGGAAGCGGGCTAACGTTCGGTCACTTACCAGTAAGTACAGCTCGCCTTTGTTGATGTCAAATTTCTTTGCCTGTTTCAGTACACGATACTGAAGATCATGATCCTTTCCGAAGCGTTCGAACCAGGTAATGGATTCCTGCGGATGATAAGTAAATTCAGGATACAGATAGATAAAACTTTTATATTTCCGGATCAGGGTAAGATGTTCCCTGAGTGAATCATACAAGGTTTCCCCAAAATCCTGAAAAATAACCGACATGTCGGGAGTGGAATTAATTTTCCAATCGATCACGAGTAACCTGTCGCGAGGGACCCGGCTGATAATCTCAGGAACCCTGGGATGATCAAAGTTCATGACGATATAGCGGGTATACTTGCCAATGCTTTCCTGGATCACCTTATCAAATATATTAATATTGTAATGGTGAAAATTCAGGTCCACGCCAATGTTTTCGGGCAGGTTGTCACGGAAGGATCCGTAAAGCACTTCTTTGTATGCTTTAAAGGTGTCCAAAAACAGAAATACCTTGGTGGTTGCCCGGGTCACAAAATAGCCTTTATTGGGTACCGATTCCACAATCCCCCTGACCTTTAATTCTGCGTAGGCTTTAAAAACAGTATCGCGCGAAAGCTTACTTTCCCGGCATAACTGATTTACCGACGGAAGGATATCTCCCATTTCCAGTAAATTACGGCTTATCGCATCAATTACGGCATCAATCAACTGTTGAAATTTGAGCTGATTGGATAAAGGGTCGATCTGAAAATGAAATTTACTCATCGGCTAACATATTCTTCGA
>CAZOYZ010000096.1:4921-13814 GCA_964584045.1 uncultured Prolixibacteraceae bacterium
AAAAATAAGGATCATGCTAAAAGATATCATTCGAAGGAACCGGAGCTACCGCCGCTTTTACGAAGCCGAGCGGATCACCGAAGATCAGCTGAAAAGTTGGGTTGATCTGGCCCGTCTTTCACCCAGTGCCCGAAATGCCCAGCCGCTAAAGTATATTCTGGTCACAGAGAAGGCTTTATGTGATCAGGTTTTTCCATTACTCGCCTGGGCCGGTTATTTGAAAAACTGGGGTGGTCCTGTGCCTGGCGAAAGGCCTGCTGCCTATATCGTGATGCTGTTGGACAGGCAAATCGCGACCAATTGTTTATGCGATGACGGGATCGCTGCCCAAAGCATCATGCTTGGCGCTGCGGAAGCCGGGTACGGAGGTTGTATTGTCGCCTCGGTGAACCGCATGGAGTTACGGAAGCTATTCTCTCTGGACGATCATTACGAATTGATCCAGGTACTGGCATTAGGCAGGCCTGCGGAAACCGTGGTACTGGAAGAGATGAAAGAGGGTGACTGCAAATACTGGCGCGACGAAAAGAGCATTCACCATGTTCCGAAAAGGTCGCTGGATGAACTGATCCTTAGGCTTTAAAAGAATTGCCGGTTTGGCAATTTTCTGTTTACCGTTTATTCAGTGCTCTACGCCTTGTAACTGAAGTGACTCTTCTATCCTTTGTGGAAAAGTGCCTTGATAATATGTGAGGCAATCTTCGGATTTTCCTTCAGGCGCCGGGTAGCATAGTTAAACCAATCCTTTCCGAAGGGAACATATACTCTCATCCGGTGTCCCTGCTGTACAACAGAGCGACGCGAATCGGGGGTGACACCGTAAAGCATCTGGAATTCGTACTTCTCTTTTGAGACCGCGTATTTTTTGAGCAGTTCCCCGGCGTGGCGGATCAAATATTTGTCGTGCGTTGCAATGCCCGCGTAAAAGCCGTTTGCGAGGATATATTCAAGGTCTTTCAGGTAATGGTCTCTGATTTCCTGGTATCCTTTGAAGGCAATGTGAGGTGGTTCCATGTAAATTCCCTTGCATAGGCGGATATTGACAGCAGACCTGTTGCCTGCGAATTGAGTGAACGAGATCAGGTCGTCAGACGTTCGCCGCAGGCAAGCCTGAAGAACGATGCCTACATGTCCCCGGAATTCATCCCATAGCTTTCTGAAGATATCCAGTTCAGCGTCCACACATGTGGAATCCTCCATGTCGATCCGGATAAAATTATGCCTTTTTGCCGCTTCCGAAACAATTTCACGGAGATGACGGTAACACGCCTCCTTATCGATGAGCAGGCCAAACATGGATGGCTTCAACGAGAAATTACCGGAGATATTTTCGGCGGTGAAGCGGTCGATCATCTCGAAATACCGGCGCTTGTTCCCTTCAGCAAGGGCAGGATCTGTAATGAATTCACCAAGCAGATCGACAGTCACATCTATACCCTGTGCATTCAGTTCCTTGCATACCCTCAGCCCATCGTCAATGGTTTCACCGGCGATGTAGCGATCGGAAAAAATCCGTACCAGTTTTTTGGGCATGTAAGGAATGATATTTGCAATTAACCTGTTCAACATGGCTGCCTTTTTTATCCGCTGTAAAAGTACAACAGGTAAATGCATGTGTTCAATGATGTTTATCATCGAAAAAATATGATTTTTATACAGGTTTGGTGGGGAAAGATTATTGGCCGGCAGATAAAAAATATGAAAAAATAGCATGTTTTCCTAATGATAAATTTTTAATTTTGGCACGAGTTAAATAAATTAACAACCCAATATGAAAAATACATCGTTGATCCTGAATCTGGTTTTATTAGTTGCTGTCCTTGTAATTTATGTATTGCATTTTACATCTGCAAAAAATGATACCTCGGCCGGGGCGGGAGAACCTTCTTCTCAGGCGAACAGCCTGAAGATTGCTTATGTGAAGGTGGATTCCCTGATCGTGAATTACGATTTGGCGCAGGAGCTTCATGATTCGTTTACAAAAAACCAGGATGCCTATACGAGGGAGTATGCAGCCAGACGTTCGAAATTTGAAGAACAGGCCGCGGCATTTCAGGAAAAGGTTCAGCGAGGAGGATTTTTGACCGAACAGCGGGCTGTCCAGGAACGTGACCGGCTTGTTGGTGAAGAACAGGCCATCATGAAACTCGATCAGGAATTATCCGGGAAGCTGGCAGAAATGCAGAATGCAAATAATCAGCAGTTGCTGGACAGTCTGATGAGTTACCTGAAGGTATATAATGCGGACCGGAAATATTCCTATATTTTCAATTCGTCAGGGATTCTGGTCGGAGATGACGCGCATAACATCACCAAAGAAGTGCTTGGAGCGCTGAACGCCCGGTATGCAGCGAAGAAATAAGAGTATAATGAGTTTAATACATACAAATCCGGGTCATGCCGGATTTTTTTATTTTCATTTCATACATGTCATTTGCCTCCCGTTATATCGAAAGCCGGATCTTATCACCCAGGTTGATTGATGAAGATCCTTCTGCCAATTTAGGTCTGATCGTGGTGATCCCGGCGTGCAATGAGCCTGACTTGCTGAAGACGATCCGGTCCCTGGCAAGCTGCAGCCCTCCCGGTTGCGCGGTGGAGGTGATCGTGGTGATGAATGAATCAGAAAATTGCCGGGAGGAGATAAGCAGGCAAAACGACCGGACGCTCTTGTCACTTCAGGAGTGGAAAAAAAGACATCCTGAAGTGTTTTTCAGCTTGTATCCCGTGCGCCCGGGTCCTTTTCCCCAAAAGCATGCGGGAGTGGGGCTTGCACGAAAAACGGGAATGGATGACGCCGTCCGCCGGTTCGGCCTGCTGCGAAAACCCGAAGGGATCATTGTTTCCCTGGATGCCGATACCCTTGTCGCCGGAAATTACCTGACCGAAATTGAAAAGCTTTTTTATTCGGAGCCGAAGCCGGTCGGAACGACTGTCGCCTTTCATCACCGGGTCAGTGAACTTCAGGACGGGCGTCACCGCGAAGGGATGATCCTGTATGAAACATACCTGCATTACTATAAGCAGGCCTTAGCGTTTTCCGGATACCCGTACCCGATTTACACGATCGGATCGGCTTTTGCCGTGAGGGCCGATGCCTATGTAAAACAGGGGGGGATGAATCAGCGACAGGCAGGTGAAGATTTTTATTTTCTTCATAAGCTGACGCAACTGGGCCGGGTAGCCGAACTGAAAACGACCTGCGTGTATCCTTCAGCAAGAGTTTCAGACCGGGTGCCGTTCGGTACGGGAGCCGCCTTGCAAAAGTGGGTAAAAGGTGATGACAGGCTCAGGCGTACCTATTGTTTCCATTCTTTTGAAGATCTGAAGCGCTTTTTTCAGCAGGTTCCGTCGCTTTTCAGTAACGATTGGGATCACCCGGCAAAGTCGGGTATACCCCTGCCCGTATGGTGTTTCCTGGAGGGAGACCATTTCGCCGGCATATTGAATGAGATGAAACAGAACAGCTCGTCACCGGTCACGTTTGAAAAGCGTTTTTTTCAGTATTTCAACGCTTTCAGGATCCTGAAATTCCTGAATTTTGCTCATCCCGGTTTTTATGAATATCAGGATTTAAGTGAAGCCGTATCCGAGCTGAAAAAAGCTACCGATTGCAAAAAGACGCAAAATCATTAAATGAGAGATGCGCTGGTTGCCTGAATGAGTTCCCATGCCTTTGTTACATGTTCTTCGCGTGTTTGGGTTTGTCCGATGCTCATCCGCAGCCAGAATGTACCGTTCAGGATCGTATGCGTTAAGAACATTTTCCCGCTTCGGTTCAGCGTATCCATCAGCATTTTGTTATATTCGTCACCTTTTTGATGGCGAAAACACACCAGGTTAAAAGGAGGCTCGGTGAGTAATTGAAAATCTGGCGATTCACTGATCCATCGGGCAAATTGTTTTGCCAGGCGAAGATGTTCACCGATGTGGAACCGCAAACCTTCGATCCCATAGTGACGGATGACGAACCATAACTTCAGGGACCTGAAACGTCGTCCCAGTTGAACATGCCAATCCCGGTAATCGATTACAGCACCTTTTTCCGTCGCCTCATTTTTCAGGTATTCGGGGAGGATACTCAGGGTTTTGATCAGCACGCTTTTGTCGGCAACAAAAAAACAATCGCAATCAAAATTGGTGAACATCCATTTATGCGGATTAAAGGCATAGCTGTCGGCCAGTTCAAGCCCGTCGAAGTGATTCCGGTACTCCGGACAAACGGCTGCAGTTCCTGCCATTGCGGCATCGACATGAAACCAGACTTTGTACTTTTTACAGATGTTTCCGATCCGCCGGATCGGATCGACTGCATTGGACGAAGTAGTGCCGATCGTTCCGCACACGAAGAAGGGAGTCAGTCCGTTTTTGATATCGTCCTGCATTTGTTTTTCCAGTGCTTCAGGCATCATGGCAAAGTCGATGTCTGCTTCAATCTTTCTGAGCCGGTCAGTTCCAATGCCGATGATCTTCACTCCTTTTTCGACAGAAGAGTGAGTCTGAGTCGAGATGTAGGCCACCAGCTTAGAGGAATCTCCGGTCTGATTACTTGTAAAATCGGTTTTTCGTTCCCGGGCTGCAAGCAGAGCTGCCAAAGCAGCACTGGAAGCACTGTCCTGTATCACACCTCCACCGGTTGCATTCGTTTTAAAGTGGGAAGGAAGGGCCATGATGTCTGTCAGCCAATCCAGTACGTGGCTTTCCAATTCAGTGCAGGCGGGACTGGTCGCCCACAACATGCCTTGCACACCCAATCCTGACGAAAGCAGATCGCCTAACACGGAAGGGCCTGAAGTATTGGACTGAAAATACGCGAAAAAATTGGGCGACTGCCAGTGTGTGATTCCCGGCATGATCAGGTGATCGATATCATTTAACATCCTGTCAAAGGATTCGCCTTTTTCGGGAGCATGCGCGGGGAGCTGTTTCCTGATGTCACCCGGTCGTACTGTTGAGAGGACAGGATATTGCTCCACCCGTTCGTAATAATCAGCAATCCAGTCTACCAATTTTTTCCCTTCCTCCCGGAATTGTCCCGGAGTCATGTGATAGCTTCGATGAATCATAGCATAAATGGTTATTTGATTAATGATTGTATGGTTATATCGTGATAGGGTTATAGGGTTGCTGGGGCGGAAGGCATGAGGGGATTGGTTATTTACCTGGCTGCCTTTAATATTTTATATAAAATGACCGGTAGTATTGAAGGTCAGGCAGTTCGGAGTTAAAGATCCTGTCTACGCGGCTAAAGCTGTTTCCGGACTTCAGCAGCTCGGTAAAGACCAAGATGAGTTCTTCATCACCTTCCACCTCGACCTCGACACTTCCGTCTGGTTTATTTCTGACCCATCCGTTCAGACCCAGTTCAAGAGCGGTTCGGCGAATAAAATGACGGAAGCCTACCCCCTGAACTCTTCCCACCAGAACAATATGGAATGCCTTAGTCCGGTTCAAAACACTTCCTGAATTATTTCTTTTCGAATTCGGCCGCCACTTCCGGTTGAACCAACGCCCAGATGGCATATACGCCTAAGGCTGTGCCTACCGGGAAATTGAACAGGTTAAGAATCGAAAGTATGAGAATCAGGATCCGGGCCCAATTCTTTCTTTTAATGAGCCCGATGCCGCCGATTAATCCGGGGACAGAAAGAACAACAAAAAGAACAGCTAAAATATTGGCGATCATGGTAAGGACCATGTTGGCATCCTGATCATCAGAAAAATTCCCGATTATCCGGAATATAAAGTAAACGGCAAAAGCGCCGAGAAAGCAGAAAATGCTCAACACGATGTAGAGGATGCCGACCACATGAATATGTTTTTCCATATCTGTTTAATTTGCATTAAAATTAGGAAGAATGCGTGAAACCTTGGTATGTGAGTGTTTAAATTTTAAACATTACGGGTAAAATCACTGAATTGGACAAGGAGATGGTATTCTTTTTGTTGGTTTAAGTATTTTTGCAGATAAACAAAAAAGGGAAAGCAATGGAATTTTTTCAAATATTTGTGATCGCAGTGGTATTGGTGGCACTTTGCTTTATCGGGTTAGCCATAAAAGTGATTGTGTTGAAGAGAGGACGTTTCCCCAACATTCATATCGGCAGCAACAGGGCGTTAAAGGAGCGCGGAATCACCTGTGTCCAGACTTACGATAAAATGGAACAGTCGAAAGTGAGGAGGAAATACAGCTTTAAGGAGCTTTCAGGATCTGATGATGAGCTTCATGTGAGCTGCTGATGTGATAGCTGGTTTGCCTGCCTGAGATCTCAGGGACGCAGGGGCGGAGGAAGTAAAAGCAGAAGTGGTGCGTTTTTTCTTTGAAAGAAGTAGAAATGGCTGAACTATTTCTTAATTTTGTGCCGTCAAAAAAAATGTTTTATGGGAAGAGCATTTGAATACCGCCGTGCCGCGAAAGAGAAGCGCTGGGGTCATATGTCGCGGATTTTTCCGAAGCTTTCGAGGGCGATCACGATTGCAGCGAAAGAAGGTGGTACCGATCCGGATATGAATGCGAAGTTGCGTACTGCTATCCAGAACGCGAAGGCGCAGAACATGCCTAAAGACAATATTGATGCTGCAATCAAAAGGGCATCGGGTAAGGAAGAAGCCGATTATGCGGAAGTGAACTATGAAGGGAAAGGGCCTCATGGGGTATTGGTTTTCGTCGAATGTGCCACCGACAATACGACACGGACTGTAGCCAATGTCAAATCCTATTTTAACAAGGCAGGGGGAAGCCTGGTGCCGTCCGGTTCGCTCGAATTCATGTTTCAGCATAAAGCCGTTTTTGAGATTGAGAATACAGAAGGTGTCGATATCGAAGAACTGGAACTTGATTTGATTGACGCCGGACTGGAAGACATTGAAGCCGAAGAAAATATGGTGTATATCACCGGTGATTATACGAGTTTCGGAAGCTTGTCAAAAGCGCTGGAGGACAAGAAAATTGACGTAAAAAAGGCTACTCTGAAGCGTATACCGACCACTCCGGTCGAGTTTTCGGAAGAGCAGCTGGAAGATATTGAAAAGCTGCTGGACCGGATTGAAGAAGATGATGATGTTCAGCAGGTGTTTACCAATATTGCCTGATCTTTAACAGATAAAAAAAGCGGAGCCTCTACTGATTCAGTGGAGGCTCCGCTTTTTTAACTGCCGAAGTCGTCGTAAAGGACATTTTCGGTAGGAACGCCCAGATCAAAAAGCATTTTCTGAACGGCGGCATTCATCATCGGAGGGCCGCACAGGTAATAGTCAATTTCTTCGGGTTCCTCATGCCTGCTCAGATACTGATCATAAATGACCTGGTGGATGAAACCGGTCGGACCGGTCCAGTTGTCTTCAGGAAGCGGATCTGATAAAGCCAGGTGAAAAGAGAAGTTGGGGAAACGAGCTTCGATTTCCCTGAATTGTTCGTAATAAAAAACTTCCTTCCAGGAACGGGCACCATACCAGAACGATATTTTTTTCTGCGACTCTTTCAGGGTATGGAACAAATGGAACAGATGCGAACGCATGGGAGCCATGCCCGCACCTCCGCCAATAAACATCATTTCGTTGTCATTATTTTTCAGGAAAAATTCTCCGTAAGGTCCGGAAATGGTCACTTTGTCGCCTGGCTTCCTCGAGAATATAAACGATGAGCAAATTCCGGGGTTAACTTTCTGGAAACCTCCGTTGACACGGTCGAACGGGGGCGTGGCTATCCGGATGTTCAGCATGATGATGTTTCCCTCAGCGGGATGGTTTGCCATAGAATAGGCACGGAAGGTGGGTTCCGGATTCTTCATCACCAAACTGAACATGCCAAACTTCTCCCATTCAGGGCGGAATTTTTCGTCGACTTCCATATCCTTGAAATTCACTTCAATTTTAGGTACGTCGATTTGAATATAGCCTCCGGATTTGAAATCCAGGCGTTCGCCTTCCGGCAGTTTTACGACAAATTCCTTGATATATGTGGCTACATTACGGTTTGAAACCACTTCACAAACCCATTTCTTTACTCCGAGCACTTCCTGGGGGATCTCCATTTTCAGGTTGTCTTTTACCTTGATCTGGCAGGCAAGCCGCCAGTTGTCAGCTTGCTCTTTCCGTGTAAAAAAGTCAGTCTCGGTGGGCAGGATGGAGCCGGCACCTTCTGTCACCCGGCAACGGCACATGCCGCACGTACCACCTCCTCCGCATGCGGAAGGCAGGAAAACCTTATTGTTTCCCAGCGTGGTTAACAGGCTGCTTCCGGTTTCCGTTTCCAGTTCAAAATTTCCGTCATTGATATTGATTTTTACTGTTCCTGAAGATGTTAATTTTTTCTTGGCATACAACAGGATAGAGACCAGCATCACGATAACCAGAAAAAATACAATGATGCTGGTAACTACAATCGTTGTTTGAGTCGCTAAAAATATCATGTGATTGACAGTTATTAATTTTATAATTTGATCCCCATAAATCCCATAAAGGCGATGCCCATGAGGCCCGTGATAATAAAGGAAATACCAAGGCCCCGCAACGGGGCAGGAATATTGGAGTAACGGGTCTTTTCCCGGATGGCCGCGATGCCGATGATGGCCAGGAACCAGCCCACACCGGAACCTAACCCGTAAACGGTCGCTTCTGCCAGATTATTGAACGCCTTTTGCTGCATAAATAATGAACCGCCCAGAATGGCACAGTTTACCGCAATAAGCGGAAGGAAAATTCCCAGCTGATTATAAAGTGCGGGGGCAAATTTTTCCACAACCATTTCCACCAATTGTGTCATGGAGGCAATCACAGCAATAAACATGATAAAGCTTAAAAAGCTGAGATCAACATCCGCGAACTGAGGTCCCAGCCAACTCAGGGCTCCTTCAACTAAAACATAATTTTCAAGCAGGTAGTCCACCGGGAG
>CAZOYZ010000097.1:0-13805 GCA_964584045.1 uncultured Prolixibacteraceae bacterium
TGGATGCCATCGTGGAAGATCAGAAGAAGAAAAATAAGGTCACGAGCTTATAAAATCAAAAAAGGCTGTATCCGCATAAAATGCCAAAGGATACAGCCTTTTTAATTACTCACCAAAAGTGAGCATGGTAATTGATATGCGGTGCGACAAAAATCGGGTCGCGCCGGAGAGATCAGGGTCCAGGATTTCTGCTTCACGCATCGCATAGTCAGTCCCGTCGACCACAACAGTGTACTCCCGTCCCTCTTTCAGCTTCATGCCGGGAAACAGGTTCATTTGGATATCGGTGACCACATCTTTGCCGGCTTTGTTCAAAACAGCGATCCTGAGGATCTTTTGACCGGCATCCCGCACGGCAATAGTGACCATATTTTGCCCGGGCTTTATGATCTGCACGGGTAGAAGCTCCCCACCCTGCATTTTCCCAAGGAACTGAAACAGGTGATAGTTGGGATTGGCATCGCGGGTCACCGGATTAACGAAACTTCTTACCAGCGTCGATTCGTTCGGCCAGTGAACCGGCCAGAATACCGCATAGTCGAGACCGCCGGCGATAAACTGCATCATCATCTCCGCCTGGGTGAGCGCCGAACGGGAGGCTGTGAAGCTTCCCGGTTTGAGAGGCCCGGAATTCCATTCAAAGCTGGCAAGTTCCATATGGGGATAACCCATCCCGGTCACCATCTGACGGAAATACGCAATATCTTCCGCGTACGATTCGCCTGTCCATTGCTCCATAGGTGTCTTCTCCAGCCATTTCTCCCACGAAGGATCGCTCCAGTTCCAGTACCAATGCACATCGATCACATCGATATTGGCTCCGGCCAGCCGGATCAGCCGCTCATAGTCTGCACGCTTGTTCTTAAATCCTGCGTTCCAGTTCGCGACCAGCTTAATGTCCGGATCAAACGACTTCATCGCTTCGGCATAGACATTAATCAGTTGTGCATATTCTTCCGGTGTTTTTGCGCCGCCGTTGCTGTCATGCTGGTATGGTTCATTGTCGAGATACCAGTATTCAACCTTAAAATTTTTATCCCGGCAGTACTGCATCAGGGCGATCGCTTCGAGGAGCCCGTCTTCGTTTTTGTTCCACCTCCTCCCTGAGCTCATATTGATACCCACCAGGGGAGTTGCCCCGGTGGCTTTCACCAACGCCATGTATTCGTCCATGTCCATGAACTCGGATGGTTGTTTTGGCATTACCGGGTTTTCCTTGTCCCAACTGTCTTTCCATCCTTCACCTGTCAGTGCGTTCCAATGATAATAGGAGCACACCGTACCCCCGGGATATCGCAGAAAACCCACGTTCACATCCTTCAGATACCCCGCAATCTTACCATCCTGCCAGATGGAGTTCTTTTCGTGCGGATAGACCAGGTTAAAACCCATTAGTTTATCACTTACTACAGAGCTGCTGTGTTGATCGGGGGCAATCACGTATTCGCCCTCCCTGACCGGTTTTTTATTCGTATCCCCATCTTCTGCCTGCGTGCATTTCACAGAGAATAAAGATGCAAGGACGAGGAATATTCCCGGAAAAACCGAAATTTTATACGTCATCATTATTTTTTCTCGATTAGTTCTGTTGTTTTGGTTTTAACCGGTCCTCCCACCATTTCAGGAATTCCTCATCGGTGATGTCAACCGGCAGTTGATAGGAGCCCATTTTTTTAGAAAAAGCCGCGGCAGCGTCCTTCGCCCAGTAATCGACCTCTTCCTGATCTTCCGGATAAACGCCTTTGTCATTGCGGGCAAGCCACTCATCCAGCACCTGGCGCATGTGCGTAAGGTCTGTGACATACGTGGGATCAGCAGCCAGATTTTTCATTTCAAAAGGGTCGTTCGCCAGATCATACAACTCTTCCTTTGGCCTGTCAGGCCCCATAAAAGCAGCCTGCCCGGCTTTTAATTCTCCTCTTCTGTACAGCACCTTCATCAGCGTGAGCACCGGGTACATCGTCACCTTGTAGGTATTAAACTGCGTATAAGGCCGGTCAGGATAGTAGTTCCTGATGTATTTAAACTTATGGTTCCTCGCTGACCGGATCCGGTCGACTGTTTCATCCATCCTGTCCCGGCTGCTGAAAACAAATTCTCTCTTATTCCCTGAGAAAATATCCTGGCCCTGGACGTGTTCAGGCAAAGGAATCCCTGCCAATGTCAGGGATGTGGCCGGAATATCGACCGTACTGATCAGGTCATGTACCTGGCTTCCCGCTTCCCTTCCATCGGGAAACCGGATGATCAGGGGGGTATGAGTTCCTTCGTCGTATAAGAACTGTTTGGCGCGGACCATCGGACGCCCCTGATCCCCGAAAAAGAAGACGATCGTATTTTGAAGCAGGCTGTCCCTTTCCAGTTTTTCCATGATCCTTCCCACGTACCGGTCAACTTGCTGAACGGATTCGAGATAACCTGCCCAGTCTTCGCGGGTCAATGGATGGTCCGGATAAACCGGGGAAATGATCAATGCTTCCCGGCTTACCGGGTTAACAACATCTTTTTCAAACGGCCGGTGTGGAAAATGGATCTGCATCTGTGCAAAGAATGGCTGCCCGTGTTTCCTTCCCGACCAGTCAGCACCGTCAAAAAAAGGCTTGTCGAAAACGAAATTATAGTCCGTCTTTCCTGGTTTGCCGGGCCGCGTCCCGTCGCCGTTGCTCACGTAATACCCTGCCTGCCGGAAATATTCGGTGACGGGCAGAACTGATCCCGGCAAGGCATTTTTATGACGAGTGCGATGTTGATGACAATTAACCGATACCGGATACATTCCGGTAATGAGTGATGACCGGCTGGGTGAACAAACCGGAACCACTGCATGTAATTGAGTAAATCTGATTCCATCGTAAGCCAGTTTGTCGATATGGGGCGTACTTATGTTTTTATTTCCAAAACAGCCGGCATCTGTGCCAAGATCGTCGGCCACAATCCAGAGAATGTTGGGTCTTTCCTGTGCTGACACAGGGACTCCAAAACAACTGAGGACGGAGATCCCTAATCCTGCGATCTTTATCATTTCCTTCATATTCTTTATTCTTTTGAAGAATCCGGCTCGCCGTAATAGACTCCGCACCCTCCGCTGCCGATATAGATTCGTCCGAAGATCTTTCTGTCGGCGGCAATGGCCTTGACACCTCCCGGAAACTGATGCTCATCATCATTAACCCTTAGCCAGTGCGCACCCGAATCGACAGAGCGGTAGAGTCCCCATTTTCCATCCCGCATCCCGTAACAATACACCGCCGGGTACGGGAAACCTGGCTCGGGGGCCCCGCAACTGACCTGCCGGGCAACCTGAAAGCCTTTTACCTGCTGATAAGTGTCTCCGGCGTCCGATGTCTTCCATAGTCCGGCCGAATCCAGACAAAACCATAACTGTCCCGTAAGCCCGGGAGCCGCTGTCATATTTTTTTCTGCATCCGGGCCGGCTAACACCGGCATTTTACGCTTGCTCTTCCATTCGGCACCATCCTTTGAATGATACAGCACGCTATCCTTCAGGATAAAAAAGCTCCCGTCGGTCATATCTGAAACAAGGACGTCATCCCTCTTCCAGATATCTTTCAGTGCAATGATGTTCTCAGGGATTCCCCGGCACGCCTCCCAACTCCCGCCGGCATCGTGCGTATAATAAGCCTTTCCGGCACCGGAAACATAGACCATCTTTGCCGGTTCTGCCGAAGACACAGCGATCATCCCCAACGAACATCCCTCAGGAAGTGTGCGTGGATTCCACGTTTCGCCGAAATCGGATGATGTGCTCAGGCCCGTCTGTTGTCCTCCCCAGCTTTTGGCACCCACCACCGCAAGATTGGCGGGTTTCGATTCACATACGGCGATGCTGAAACATTCGCTGTAAGGGCACAGTCTTTTCTCCGGGTAAGCGTCGGTCCCGACATGTTTAAACCCGGAAACATCGGCCACACCCGAATAGACCAGCGCTCCGTCGGGAGGAGAAACCATGGTCAACACCACTGTTTCCTCATGTCCTTTTTCGAGGGTATACCAGTCGGTGGTCCCGGCCCAGACGTCGGGGGTGTACCAGATGCCAAACCAGTCGGTATAATACAATGATCCCCGGCTGCCAGGCGCAAATGCCATACCCGCGGTTGCCGACGAATACCTCGTTTTCGGCCACCACGGAACATCCGTATGCAAGTTGGCCGGAGCAGCTTCCGTATGGATCTGCTCCCAGGTCAAACCTTGATCCTCCGACCGGTAAATGGAATTATAAAAAGACCTGTACCGCTGAGCGGCAACGATCTTCCGGTTATCATCCGCATCGACGGCCAGTCCCACGTAGTTCTTTCCTTTCACCGGAGAAATATCCGTCCATGTTCCACCCGAAAAAAGGGCAACTCCGCGCCCGTGTGACACATAAAGCTCACCTTTTACGACCTGCGCACGGTTTGGATTTAGAGGTGAGCCGGCCATTAAAGCGAACGATTTGCCTCCGTTTGTACTGGAAAAGATCCCTGTACCCGGAATTCCGACGTAGATCACCGAAGAACACTTCCCGCTTTTTACCGAAGGATCGAAAACGATCGTGCGAACACCCATAGGCTGATTACCAGTGTACCCTTCAGGAATGTCCGGCACCTTCTCCCATGTTTTACCGTCGTCTGTGCTGCGCCACAGGCCATTCCTGCGGGTACCCGCATAGATCACGGCACTATTACGGGGATCGACTGCGATACATTCGCCAAACCACCTTGCCGCGCGTCCGTTGCCTTCGTAGGCTGCCGGCATCAGCTTTATCCATGTTTTACCCTGGTCTTCCGAACGGTAAACACCTCCCTCACCTTCAAGCCGTCGTCCAAGCGCAAGGTATACACGATCGGTGTTGCCGGGATCCAGGGCGACACCATCCACACCAATGAGGTTCGCGTTATCAGGCCCCACCCAGTTGAGCATTTGCTGCCATTGCATCCCCTCCTTATCCCAGCGGTAGGCGCCACCCACATCCGTGCGGATATACATGATATTCCTGTCGGACGGATGGATCGCAATTCCCGTCACATAACCACCTCCTCCTATGTGAAGCGTTCCCCAGCGGTATGAGGCTGGTTTGCCCGCGGCATGTACCGTAAATACCGGAAACAGGCACAACAGAAAGGAGACATTCCGGACCAAATTCTTCCAAACGTTCATCGCGGCCATTTTTGTTAGTTATTGTTGTTCGCTGAAGCTCTTCCTGCGATGCGCGCGGTGGGCAACGGATGATCCAGCAAGTCCCCGTTGGGTGTGAAACCATTCCCGTCCACATCCACAAAAACCGGATTCGACATGGCTATCGGAATGGCATTCCGCATGGCGCTCCCCTGCACTTTTCCGACTGTTTCACCTTTACCGTAAGCAATGACGATAAGGTGTGCATCACCTTCCAGCGATACGGCGATCTCTTTTTCAAATGCGTTTGGCCCCTCGCCGAACAGTCCCGGATTTGCCTCTTTTGTAAAGATCAGCGATTGACCGGCACGGCCATTAACGACGACCTGCACGGTATTGACCGGACACCAGTTGGAAACAAGCACGCGCACGTTGACGGCTACCTGGCCGTTTGCAGCTTTGATCTCATCGCCCGGCAGGGCGCCGTTTATCCGGACATCCAGAAAAGGCCCGTTGCTGATCACCACATGTCCGTCTTTCACCTGATGAGCAATTTCCTCGTCATCAATTTTTTCAGGCTTATCATTTTTCGTGCGGATGTAAGAAAAGACAGAACCGCTGCCGTGTCCGACCACATGAGCATCCGAGTTTGCCGTGGCGTAGATCCGGTATCCCAGGTTCAGCATTTGCAGCCAGGGAAGCAAACGGGAACGTGTTCTTTCGCCGCTTAATACCTTAGGAAAATCGACCATTCCCCCGCTTATTTCCATGGCATGTGTGATCGGCGCCGTACCAAACCCCTGGTCCTTCACGCCATCCTGATCCTTGTCAAAGTACAGCTTTCCAATGTTCGGATGATTTTGCTGCATCAGTTTGAATTTGCCGTTATCATAGTCGAAAAGCCGCTTCATTTGTACATAGGGATCCTTATCTGTTTTAGGAGCGCCATAGCCGCGCTTGCCATCCTGAATTTTCACAGGGAACCCGTTCTGATGGTTAATATCGCCGGGGCCCGGCCTTCCGCTCAGTTCCACACCAGGCGAAGAAGCGATAAATCGCTCCAGTCCAAGTTCTTCAATGACTCCGGTGAACGTGCTGATGCGGTTATGTTCGGTAGCCGGAGCAAACTCGATGCCCGAGGCCGCCAGGTTGATTACGCGGCCACCCGTTTCCGCGTTGGTGTCGCCGCTCCCGGTCGTATGGTTATGCATATCGGCGACGATCCAGCCCGGCGTGCTGTAGGAACGCTTCATTTGAACCTCCAACCCGGCCGTTTCCCCGCGTTGGAGTTGAACGGTCTTTAGAACCACATCGTACTCCGGTCCATGTGAAAAAGCGATCTCGTAAGTGCCCGGTGTCACGGGGATCTCAAATTCGCTGCTGTTGCTGAAGTAAAGGTTCCCGGCACCCGTATTGCTCTTGAACGGCCCCAGGAAGGGATCACGGCTGCCCTGTTTTCCCCGTAATTCCACTTTGACAGGCATGAACTTTCCATCGGGTCCCAACACTTTTGCCCGCACCGACGTCAGCGGTTGCAACGTAAATACGCTGCTCCCGTCACCGGTAACCGAAATCTCCTGAGAAATGGTATCGTGGCCCAATTTAGCGACTGAGACGGTGTAATTGCCTTTCTCCAGCAGCAGCCCGGCATTTCCTTCCCGCCCGGTCGATGCTGCAGATATAAGCTGACCGTCCGTGTTCTTTGCCCAGACCACTGCACCGGCTATTCCCTTTGAGCGGGAATCTTTTACCTGCACGTTCAGGAACGGAAGGGAAGTTCCGCTCAGCACGGCATATACACGTTGTAATCCTGATACATCGCCTGCCGTTAAGAGCACTCTTGAAATGTTTATCTGCTGTCCTGCCTCCAACTGGACGGGGCCGTCCGGAGCCTGTCCCTCGCGGGGATAAAAAATGTCGCATCCCACATCGGTCAGCTTTGGCTTTTTCTCCATTGCCTTCACAAACAACGAACCGTTTGGAGTGGCGACACCGTAAGCTGCATTGTACCACCGGTTGTATAGAAATGCCAGACTTCCCGGGCCCGCGGGCCCGGCATCCATATATTCGTTATCGCATCTCAGTTTATCGGCCGGTTTAAAGCTTATCGCACCCGATGAGGGATTCCGGTATGTGGTGTTCACTTCCAGAAAGGAACTCCCGTCTTCCAGGGTGTAAGTCGTTTCCGCGGTATAAGGTTCTTTGTCTGTGGGATATTTCACCACTTTAAGCTGAATCGTGTTCCCTTTTTGCTGTAAAACCATAATCGTGTCTGCCGAAGGAACGTCCACGCGCGCTCCGTGCGGATAATACGTCACCAACTGGTCGTTGTTTGAAGCCAGGGTGGTAAAGTCGATCACTGCACCCTGGATCGACGAAACCATCTGATTGGCTTCCCGGTCAGGGAAAGCAGCGGCGATTACCGCGATCACCTGGTCGTTTTTCATGATCCAGTCGCCAATCATCCCGTCAACTTCCTTGCCTTTGGGCAACAAATGCCTGGTTGCCTTGTCGATCCTGATCACTTCGCCCGCGGTCAGCGCATGGTTGATCATCATGATCATTGCCAAAAGGAGTAACCTCATTTTTCCCTTGTTTGCCATGTGTTCACTTTTTAAGTTTCAAAAGTTTCCCCAGCCGGGGTTTTGGACGAGATCTTTATTTTTCTGCAATTCGTTTTCCCAGATCGGGAAAAGGCTGTACTTATCATTCCAAAGCCTGATCTCCAGCAGTTCGGCATCGTAACGGAAACTGCCGTCATCTTTTTTGTAAACACGCTGAACATAAATCTTCTCGGTCTCTTCAGCGATCTTCCAGCGGCGCACATCCCAGAACCGTTGTTCTTCATACGCAAATTCAATACGCCGTTCGTGACGGATCTTCCTTCTCATTTCGCTCTGCGTTAAGCCCGAAGGAACGGGAGGCATCGATTTTCCCTTGGCCTTAACGGGCATACCCGGAGGAACAGTTTTTGTGTAAGCCGGGAAAGCAGCCCGTTCCCTGATCAGGTTCACCGCATCCCTTGCCGACATGGGATATCCCGGAGGCACGATGTCGGGAGTGCCGAAAGCTTCATTGACTGCCTCCGCGTAATTCAGCAGGATCTCGGCATAACGGATGATCGGGTAGTTATGATTGACATTCAGGTTAGTTCCCCATGCCTTCAGATTGGCATAGGCGTCCAGGAATTTCCGGGTATAAAATCCGGTGTTATACCAACCGGTCAGGTACTGCCCGCCGTCGGCGGTCAGCGAAGAGGCCGGATCCCGCTGCCATACCTGATAAATAACGCCCGAGCGTGCAGGCCATGGAGACTGGTTGTAGAACACGGTCTGATACAATCTCGGGTCGCGGTTTGCATAAGGATTTTGAGGGTCCCACCCCGAAACGGGATCGACCGAATTACTGGCATAGCATTCCATGACTTTGTCGATCCCCAGTTCGTATGAGGCAGTTACATTTCCCGCTGCGTCGGTTTTCACAACTTCATAGTCGGCCACAAGATTCAGCAAGGGAAGATTGTTAATCACCCCGTTCCCATAGTTAAAAAACTGGCCGGGAAGACACACTCGCTCCACATTGACGGTGCCGCTCTTGGAAGGCGAATTCTGATAAGACAAAATCACTTCGGGGCTGGACCTGCGAATAAAGAAATCTTCATTGTTGCCGTATTTGTCAGGCGCAGTTGACTGATGAAGCGCATATGCCCCGTTTGTTTCGGCGAGGAACCGCCTGGCAGCCTCTGCGGCTTCCTCCCATTTTCCGGCGCTGTACTGGCCGCGGAATTCACAATTGTCCGGATTGTCCGGATCATTGAACAGGGGGCTCGCCGCGTAAAGCTTAACCTTACAGATCAATGCCAGAGCAGCTCCTTTGGTGATCCGTCCGAATTCGGAGTCATTTAGCTCGTTGGCATGAGGCAGTAAAGGCAATGCCTTTTCCACCTCCGAGCAGATAAACTCCACACAGGCATCGTAAGTCTCCCTTGGTTTGAAAAGCTCTTCATCTTCATATTGGTCGAGCACTTCGGTGACGATCGGGACACCTGCGTAAAATTTAAGGAGATCCGAATAGAAGAACGCTCTCAAAAACGTGGCCTCCCCTTTCATACGCTGGCGGATTCCCTCATCCACAAAAGGCTCTTCCGAATCGGGGATCTGATCCACATTCGCCAGAAAATGGTTGGCTGCGCGGATGGCTTCGTAATTCTTCTGCCACACATTGGGGTTGAACGGGATGGTCGTGGGTCCCCAGGAGCCGATCCCCATCAGGTGGGCGTTATCCCAGTTCGCCTTGCATTGTCCCTCATCAGTCGCGTTTCCGAGGAAACCGGCGGTTCCAAACCGGAAATAACCGGCATTCATCTCTTTATAAATACCGTTCAGGAACCACACGGCATACTGCGGATTGGTAAATACCATATCCGCGTAAATATCATTGGTCTCTTCCTTGTCCAGCAGGTTGCTCCCGTCTTCGTGACATCCCGCAAGCAGCAGGACAAACAATATCATGAGTAATTGATTTATCTGTTTCATCGCTGTGAGATTGATGTGTTAACGATCAAAATTGTAAGTTAAATCCCATGTTCCACAGTTTCATCTGAGGGTATGAAGTTCCGCTCCCGCTGCTCGATTCAGGGTCCATGATCCTGATATAGTCAAAAGTCAGCAGATTGGTTCCGCTCACATAAATACGGAATCGGGATATGCCGATCTTTTCAAGCGCCTTTTTAGGGATATTATAACCCAGTTCGACATTTTTCAACCGGAGATAATCTCCTTTCTTCTGATAAAAGGAATTGTTCCGGTGATTATGCTTGTTTTCGGCGCTTGACAGCCGGGGGTAGTTGATCTCCTCGTTATTCAGGTAGCGCTCCAGTGTCCACCTGTACTGGTGGACTTCCAGGTAACGACCGGCTTCCCTGATCTGTTCCCAGGCGCCCGTTCCGGAAAGGAATTTATGATTTCCGGCCGACCCCTGCCACATCATGTTGAAGTCAAATCCCTTGAAGTTTATTCCGTAAGACAAGCTGAAGACCACTTTGGGGATGCGTGAGTTCCCGATCGGTCCCTCATCGAACGAGTCGATCGCCCCGTCTTCGTTCCTGTCCCAGTATTTGAAATCGCCCAATTGAACAGGTCCGTAAGTAGGTTGAGGCATTTCCGGTTTTAACGTGGGCTTCCCGTTCTCCTGCAGGATCAGATTTCCCTCATCATCCTGCTCAAAATCGTCGGGCGTATAATAGCCCAGGACTCTCAACCCGAAATTCTGGCCGACAGGCTTACCCGTCCGGCGCAGATATTCATGCCGGGGTTCAACCTCGTCCTGGAAAATGACCGTATTTTTGGAGAAGGACATCATTCCTCTTACGTGATATCCCAGGGCACCCACCCTGTTCTGGATACCCGTTTCCAGTTCAAAACCTTTGTTCTCGACCTTCCCGATATTTTCCTTGGGCAAGCCGATCCCCAGCAGCAGCGGCCTCGTGTTACGCGACGTAAAAATATTGACCCTCATCTCCCTGAAAAGGTCCAGATTGAAAAAGACCTTGTTGCTGAACAACTTCATATCGAAACCGGCATTCGATTTCTTGCCGACCTCCCAGGTCACCCTGTCATTACCGAGATCTCCTTCATATAAAGCACTTTGTCCTCCCCACGAGTTGTCGGTACCAAAATAATAGCTTCCGTTGGTATTATAAGTCTGGAGGTAAAGGAAGCGGTCGGAACCAATTTTATCGTTCCCGACTTCCCCGTATGATCCCCTGATCTTCAGAAAAGAGATCGCCGGAACATGATCTTTCATAAATCCTTCTTCCGAGGCTACCCATCCGACCGACAGGGAAGGAAAGAACCCGTACCGGTGCGATTTTTCAAACTGGTCGGAGCCGTTGTATCCAAAATTGAACTCAGCCAGATACTTTTGTTTAAACCCATAGGTAGCGCGTCCCACGTATCCAAGAAAGCCCTTGGGAACTTCTTCATTGCTTTTTGATTGGGTCTGCGTGTAGAGCAGCATACCCGAAACAGCATGGTTCCCGAATACACGGGCATAGTTGACCGAATATTCCATTTGAGTTCGTGTGCTGTGTCCTGACCCTTCAAGCTTGTCGATCCAGGGAGCCGTTTCAGCGATCACCTCGGTGTAGGTTCCGTCCGCGTTGTACAGGTACTTGGGAGGGCGGTAACCCACCTTGGTGCCGGATCCGAAATAACTGTTAAAGCTCACCATACCTCTTGCAGACAAACCCTCGGTAATGAAATCGAGCTTCTGATTGATCCGGAAGGTCCCTTCCAGGATATTGTCAAGCATCCGGTTATAGCCATAATCATTCAGCACCGCCAGGAGGTTTTCCCGCTGACCGTCAATATTGCTTCCATATGATCCGTTGGGCAACCGGTAGGCGTAATAGTAAGGCGGTGTCGTGTTCATTTCGCCAAACAGCGTGGTTGAGGAAACATCACCCAGTGAAATATTTTGTTGCTGTTCAACCCGTGAATTCAGGTCAAGGCTGATCGTTGTCGTCTTCGTGGCTACAAAATCCAGGTTTGAACGGATATTCAACCTGTTGAAATGAGCGTTGGAAGGGTATTTCGCCTCGTCGAACTGTTTGTATAAGCCTTCCTGAAATACGCCGTTGGTGGAAATATAATATTTGATCCGGTTATTTCCGCCTCTCACATTGACATTCAGGTCATACAACGGTGTTGTTTTCCGCAGGAAGTCCCTCATATAGTCATTATCAGGATGGGTATAGGGCGAATCGTGCGTCCTGAAATGTTCAAGATCTTCCTCCGTAAAACGGGCGGGTAATCCGTCGTTGGCCAGCGCTTCATTTCTTAAGAGGGCCGCATCGTACGAACCTAAGTAACTCATCAGCCTTGTTGGCTGCTGGAGGGTAGTCTGGAACTTGACCGATATGTTTGCTTTCCCAACCATACCGCGTTTGGTAGTGATCAGCATGACACCGTTGGCTCCACGAACGCCGTAGACGGCCGTCGCCGAAGCATCCTTCAGGACGGAGAATGATTCGATATCTTCCGGGTCGATCTGGGTATAGTCCCGCTCCACCCCGTCAACCAGGATCAGGGGTTTTGAGTTATCTGAATTCAGGGTCGAAACGCCGCGGATATAAATTTCGGCGTCGTCGCCCCCCGGGCGGCCGCTGCCCACCATGGCAATCACCCCTGAAACCCTTCCTGCAAGGGCATTACTCAGGTTAGGTGTTCCCATTTGCTTGAGTTCCTCTGACGAAGTCGTGGAAATAGCCCCTACAATACTGGCCTTTTTCTGCGTGCCGTACCCGACCACGACCATCTCATTCAGCGCCACCACATCGGGCACAAGCTGTACGTTGATCTGTGAGGACTGTGCGGGGATCTCTTTGGTGGCATAGCCAACGAAGGAAACGACCAACACCGCATTTTCACGTTGAAGCGCTATCGAATATCTGCCGTTCAGGTCGGTTACAACGCCATTTGTTGTGTTTTTTTCAATAATGTTCACGCCCGGCATCGGAGAACCCAACTCGTCAGTAATGGTTCCGTTCACTCTGACAATCTGGGCAAGCAGTTGCGTTGCCCATATTACGGAAAGGATGAATATGATTAATCGTTTCATAAGTATCATTTTTTTAGCCGGTTAATTTTACCAAAGCGGATTTTGAACAAGCGCCTTATTTTTATTCATTTCGCTCTGGGGAATAGGATACAGGTACATTTTGCTTTCAAATACGCGCAGCGAGACATCAGGCAAAAGTTCATAGGCAAAACCATCGTCTGTTGGGGTCACTTTTACTCCATCCAGATTCTGTCCCAATGTTTCCGGGCCGGTTTTCCAACGTCTGACATCAATGTGGCGATGATCTTCAAATGCCAGTTCGACACGACGTTCGCTCCTGACCGCGCTGCGCATGGCTGCCACGTCGCCCGCGGGAACCGAGGAAAGGGCAGCATCCTGAGGACGAAGCACCCTTGAACGGACTTCCTCAAGCGCTTGCCGCGCCGTCTTCCCGTATCCTTCAGGATCCACATCAGGACCATAAGCCTCATTCATGGCTTCAGCATAATTCAGCAGGATCTCGGCATAGCGGATGATGGGGAAACAGTGGTAAGTCTTCGTTTCCGAGCCGGATATTTTAATGTCGCTTTTCATGAACTTGGCCAGGTAATAGCCTGTTCGTGTTGCGTTGGTTGTCTTATTATCAAGACCACCGGCAAAAGTTTCAATATTCCTGCCTGCCCACGACTTTCCGTTGTGAAAAATACTCATATTGAAACGGGGGTCGCGGTTGGCATAGGGATTGGCCGGATCATACCCCGAACCTGTATCACCGGTCTTTTTGCCGTTCAGCATCCCATAAGCATCAACCATCTGCTGTGACGGATTTGTCGTGCCAAGGCCGTTGGTAAATCCAACAGGTGTATTCTTCTTTTCCACACCGTTTCCCTGCGGCGATGTCCGGATCAGGATCAATTCCTTGTTCCCGGCCAGGGTGTAAAACAACTCCGAATAATTTTTTTCGCCATTGCTCCTTACCGTTGCATCATTTTGCGAATTGACAGTCGGTTTTGGCGTGTACAGATTATAATAACCCAGCGCCATCACGGCGGCTGCCGCACCTGCGGCCCTCTCCCAACGCTCTTTCGAGTAACTTCCGTACCCGGTCAGCGGATTGTTGCCTGCCCCGT